>JAVEYV010000099.1:0-7498 GCA_034003305.1 Spirochaetia bacterium
AAAGGGACTTGCTATGCATCGTCTATGCTCCGAATAGGGTCTCGAGTCTGCTGATCTGCTCCTTGGGAAGAACAAGACCCACAATGTCCCTGACTTGGATTTTAGTATCGCCTGTAGGAATAATTGTCTGACCCTCATGAATTACAAAAGCTACAAGAATGCCTCGAGGCAGACCTAAATCGGCAATACGGCTTCCTGCCTTGAGATAGTCATTTTCTATGCTTAGCTCTACTAACTCGAAGCTGCCCTCGGCAAAACTATGTAATCTGCGTATGTTTGCCTTGCGGACAATGTCTAAAATAGCCCCTTCTACGACGGACTTCTGGTTTACCATAGCATCTATGTCCACCAGGTTCTCGAGGCGCATATAGAGATCGTTGTACACTACCGCCAACGACCGAGTTGCCCCCGAATCTTTGGCTATAAGAGCGGTTACAAGGTTGGCACTCTGAGATTCGGTCAGACAGAGGATTATGTCTGCTCTTCCCACACCCTCTTCTTCTATAAGAAATTCATCTGAGAGATCTCTGCATACCACATCCACATCAGGGAACTCATTGGATATCTGTTTAGCGGCTTCTTTGTTTTCCTCGATCACCTTGATAGATGGATTCCCCAATAGCGATAACGCATTGGGTCCTTTTTCCCGGACCTTTCTTGGTGCACTGCCCTTTTCCGATGCGGGAACTCCCAGTTCTCGAAGCACTTGCCTGCTCAATGCTCCGGCGCCAATCAACACGAGCCGTTTAAGCTTTGAAATGAGATGGGTACCATGCCCGAAAAGTCTGTCTAACTCCCCAGGTTCGCCTAAAAGAAAAACAACATCATTAGCTTCAAAAGTATACTGACCTGATGGAATATAGAGCTCGCCGCCCTCCCGGAGAACAGCCGGGATTATAAAATTTTTTCCTACCACTGAGCGCACCTCACTCAGGTTCTGTCCGGGTAGACGAGGATCATCAGAAGCTATGAGCTTCCTGAGCTGAATTCCTGCCTCTTTGACATCGACTATCTCTGAGGACATACCCCTGAAAACAAGTCGAGCAACAACCTGAGCAGTCTCAGCCTCGGGGTTGAGAATATAATCGACGCCGAGAATACGACGTTTTCGGCTATGAAAAGAGCTAAAATAGGGACTTCTTACACGGGCGATGGTCTTAGGACGGCTAAATGTTTCGGCTACCAGGCCACAGGCCACGATATTTGCGTTATCGCTGCCCGAGAGAGCAATAAACCAGTCGGCATCCTCGAGGCCAGCCTCGCTTAAATCGTCTAAATTTTCACAGTTCCCCTCTTTTACGAGGCAGTCCAGCTCATTAGCGATACTCTTGGCAACATCAGGATTCTGCTCAATTATAACAACATCCCGATTCTCAGATACCAGTTCCCTGGCAATCTGTAAACCCTGGGTGCCGGCTCCAGCGATGACTACTTTCATTGGAAAATCACTATACCTGGCAACGAACAAATAGGCAAGGTTAAAGGACTTGGTAAAGAAGGGCTCTTTCTAAATCAATTTCCGAATCGAGTCCTCTGGCGGCGCTCGTCAAGGGATGATACTATCCTGGACCGGAGGGACTTGCGTTGAGACTGCGTATCGCCAGCGATAAAATCTTGATCTTCTCCTTTTTCCTCTCCGCGATCTTGTTCGGCTCGCTCTTCTTGTCAATTCCCGGGGTTTTCGCTGCCGGGAAACTCCGCTACATAGATGCCCTATTCACGGCTACCAGCGCTATCTGCGTAACCGGTCTCATTACCGTAGATACCCCCGACTTCAGCATGCTCGGACAGAGTATTATCATGGTTCTCATCCAGGCAGGAGGCTTAGGCATAATCACCTTTAGTACAATATTTTTAGCCTCTTCTCGCCGGCGCATATCGATTGTCGGAAGAGGGGTGGTTGGCGAGTACTCAGTCTCGGAGGTTGAATACAAACCTAAGGTAATTATCAAAGCCATTGTCAAATACACCTTAATCTTCGAGGCAGTAGGATTTGTTGTTTACTTAGTAGCCTTCGGGGGCAAAGGCATAAGAGTATTCGATGCGCTTTTTCACGCTGTTTCCGCTTTTTGTAACGCAGGCTTTTCTACCTTCCGAAATAGTTTGGAAGACTACGTCACTAATCCCCTCGTCAACTTAAATACAATATTTCTGATTGTTAGCGGCGGCCTTGGTTTTTTAGTCATTAAAGATATCAGAAAACTCATAACAGGGCAGCGAAGGCATCTCTCTTACCATTCCAATATTGTGCTGCGAACCTCCTTCAGCCTTTTAGCCGCTGGCACTATCGCCTTTTTTATACTGGAGGGCTCCCAGTCCATGGCGGGCTTAAATTTTCTAGAAAAGCTCATTGCCAGCCTTTTTCAGGCTACTACGCCTAGAACCGCAGGATTCAATACCATTGCTCAAAGCAACCTCAGCCAGGGGTCACAATTACTTACAGTCCTGCTCATGTTCATAGGCGCATCCCCCGCCTCCACCGGCGGAGGCATTAAAACAACAACATTCTATATCCTGTTAATTACCGCTTTCCGCTACAGGGATTCCAATGATCTAATAAGCTACGGCAAAAGGAAGATCCAACCCAGGCTCATTTTCAAAGCGGTAGGTGTAGTTGTAAAAGCGATACTCATTGTACTTGTAGCATCGGTGCTCATTATTATTATAGAAGCCGGCTCTGGATTATCTCTCGCCGACGCGATTTTCGAGATTGTCTCCGCCTTTGGTACTGTAGGCCTGAGCAAAGGCATTACCGCGGGACTCAAGGATGCCTCAAAAATAATTTTAATTCTAACGATGTTCATAGGGAGGGTAGGGCTCTTCGCGCTTGCCCTGCCCAAAACTAAGCGAGACGTAGACGGCTATGCCGACCTACCTAGTGCTGAAGTTCTTATATGAAAAACTGGAGGAGAAGATGAGGAATTTTGCCTTTATCGGGCTTGGTGCTCTTGGTATGAGCATGCTGGAAAGCATTTCCCAGGTGACTGATCAGATAATAGCCATAGACAAGGATCCTCAAATTATAGACAGGGTAAAGGATATGGTTCAGACCGCATATATAGCTGATGTTTTGGACGAGGACGCTCTTTCCAAGATACTTCCCGAGGCGGTGGACGTAGCAATAATAGATATTCCCTCTGATCTGGAAGCATCAATTCTGGTAATCTACAAGCTCAAGAAGCTTGGAGTCCCAGAGATCATTGTAAAATCCGATACCGAGAGCCGTAATGAGATTCTCAAGCTTGTTGGCGCTACAAGAATAGTCAACGCCGACAGGGAGGCAGCCGCGCGTATCGTGCCCCTGCTCCTTGCCGCATCTCTTTATAACTTTATGCCCATAGGCGGCGATCTTGTTATTGCTGAAGTTCACAATCCCAAGGATCTGGTGGGCAAGACTATCATCGAAGCGGATTTGCGAAGAAAAATGGGCATTAACGTCATAGCAGCCCGGAGGGAAGGAACGCAAAGCTATCAGGATTTCGAGCGGGATTACCGATTAGAAGCCCAAGACCACCTTCTAGTGGCGGGCAAGGAACAAGATGTCTTCGCTTTCTCCGATCTGCCCTTGGCACCTACCCAGAAGCAGCGGGGATCCACTATCGGCAATGTGCTCAAGACCATGCTTAAAATGGGCAGAAACAAGCAGGGCTCACGATAGTACAAGCTGCAATGTCCGACATTGACCCAGGCATGTTATAACCGGTAGAATAGTTTCCTGCAGTACTGGGCGAAGCACAGCTTAGACAAATACTTGCTTTGTTTGAAGTCGTTACTTTTGATTTACCTGCCCGGAGTTCTGCTCCGGAGCTTACCCGGAGGTCCTGGAATGGACATCTTCCAGAAATGTTTCTCCTTCGATTTAGACAAAAAGGTAATGGAAAAAGGTATTTACCCCTATTTCCAAGCCCTGGACGGATTAGAGGGAACCGAAGTCTCGTTTAATGGCCGCAAGATCATTATGATAGGGTCCAATAATTACCTCGGTCTTACCACCCATCCAAAGGTGAGAGCTGCGGCAATGAAGGGACTTGAGCAGTTCGGCCCTTCCTGCACCGGCAGCCGCTTTCTCAACGGCACCCTCAAACTCCATATCGAGCTTGAGGAGCGTCTTGCCGCCTTTGTCGGAAAACAGGCGGCTCTCGTTTTCTCCACAGGCATGCAGGCCAACCTTGGGGCGATTTCGGCGCTCATAGGACGAAGCGATGTGGTCATTACCGACAAGGATGATCACGCCTCCATCGTCGACGCCTGCAGACTGGGTTTAGGCGAGATCAAGCGCTATGTTCACGGCGATCTGGCCCAGCTGGACAGAATCCTGGCTAAAATCCCCGATAATCAAGGCGCAATGGTAGTCGTAGACGGCGTCTTCTCCATGGGCGGCGACATCGTCGATCTGCCCACTCTGGTTGATATCTGTAAAAAATACGGCGCCCGACTCTATGTCGACGATGCCCATTCCCTGGGCGTCCTGGGCGGCGGCCGCGGAACCGCCTGGCACTTCGGCCTTACCGAGCAGGTCGACCTCATCATGGGCACCTTCTCCAAGAGCTTCGCCTCCCTGGGAGGCTTCGTCGCCGGCCACAAGGATGTCATCAACTACATCAAGCACACGGCCCGATCCTTTATCTTCTCCGCCTCACTGCCTGCTCCCAACGCCATGGCGGCATTCGCTGCCCTGGAGGTTATGGAAACCGAACCCGAGCATGTCCAGCACCTCTTGGAAAACGCCGCCTTCATGCTCAAGGGCTACCGGGACCTGGGCTTCAATATCGGCGCCACCCAGACCCCCATTATTCCAGTAATCATAGGGGACGACGAAACCTGCTTCCGTTTCTGGAAAGAACTCTTCGACGCAGGCGTATACTGTAACCCCGTAGTATCCCCCGCCGTACCCCAGGGCATGGCCCTTCTGCGTACCTCCTACATGGCCACCCATCGCAGAGACCAGTTGGAGAAGGTGCTGGAGATTTTTGAAAAGACGGGCAAAAAGCTGGGGATTATCTGATTTTATACGACAACCTGGCGCCGCGCTCAATGCCGGCGCTACTCCCCCTTGAATGGGCTTATCAGCCCGTGTTCGACAAAGCTGTAATACGCCGATGCGCTGAAGACAATGTGGTCCAGGAGGGGAATCCCCAGTATGTCCCCCGCCTCCCTGAGCCTATTGGTAATTTCCACGTCCTCTTTCGATGGCTCGATGTTCCCCGAAGGATGATTGTGGGCAACTACGATAGCGCAGGCCCGGTCGGTGATAGGATCGGCATAGATCTCCCGAGGATGAACCACAGTCCTGTTGACTAAACCCTGGGTAACCCTACGGGCCGATATAACCTCATGAGCCCCGTTCAGGGAAATGCAGATAAAGTATTCCTGCTTGCGGTCGGCAAAGTGGGAAATAAGAGGAAAGACATCCTTGGGCATGGCTATGCGGCTGTCCCGTATGGCGTAGTAGCGGCGTCCCAGTTCTATAGCGGCGGCAATGGCGCATACCTTGGCGCTGCCCATGCCGGAGAGTTGCTCCAGCAGGACCAGGTCGAGATCGGGCTTGCCCCTGTCTATGATGGTTTGAACATCCATTGCCAGGGCCGATACCGACCTCCCCGCGCAGCCGGTGCCCAAGACGGCTGCGAGCAGCTCTCTGTCCGAAAGGCTTCTGGGACCGTCCCTCATTATACGCTCTCTCATATCGTAACCCTGAACCCCATCGGCAGCTTTCGCCGCCTTTTCCATACAGTACATAGCTTCCATGGATACCTCCGGATACAAACGCCCCCGATTAAGCGCTGCGCTTCCGTTTTGCCGAATTCGACATAATTGTATTTGCCAATATATTCGATTGTCTGTATAATGAAGCATCACTATGCTCTCCGGCAGGATGTAATTTCCGATAGAGAGTGGTATAAACAAAAAAGGAGGAAAAGATTGAAGAGCATCAAAGGTACAAAAACCGAAGTCAATCTCATGGCGGCGTTTGCAGGCGAATCCCAGGCGAGGAATAAATATTCGTATTTCGCATCCAAGGCTAAGGACGAAGGCTACGTCCAGATGGCCCTTGTATTCGAGGAGACCGCCAACCAGGAAAAAGAGCATGCCAAGCGTCTGTTCAAGCTCATGGAGGGCGGCACCGCCACCATCACCGGCAGCTTCCCCTCGGGCGTAATCGGCAGCACCAGGGAAAACCTGGCCGAAGCGGCAGGCGGCGAAAACTATGAATGGCAGGAGATGTATCCTTCCTTCGCCAAGGTTGCCAGGGAAGAAGGCTTCGAAGCCATCGCCACTATTTTCGAGGCCATCGCGGTAGCCGAGAAGCAGCATGCCAAGCGCTACGAAGGCTTTATGGCGAACATCGACGCCGGTACCGTATTCAAGAAGGACAAGCCCGTGGTCTGGAGATGCATCAACTGCGGGTACCTGTATGAAGGCGCCACGGCTCCCAAAGCCTGCGCGGCCTGCGCCCATCCCCAGGCTTATTTTGAAGTCCTGGGCGAAAACTGGTAAGAAAGAAAGGATTGTTCACAATCCGCCCATTAATAAGGAGGCTATAGATGGTCGAAAAGCGACAGGTATACAAGTGCCTTAAGTGCGGCAATATCGTGGAAGTGCTCGAAGCCGGCGGCGGCGAACTTGTATGCTGCGGTGAACCCATGAAACTCATGGTAGAAAACACGGTGGACGCCGCCAAGGAAAAGCACGTACCGGTGATTGAAAAGAGCCCCGATGGCTGGTGGGTCACCGTAGGCTCCGTGCTTCACCCCATGGAAGAAAAGCACTACATCCAGTGGATCGAGCTTCTGGCCGACGGTAGGGTATTGAGAGCCGAACTCAAGCCTGGCGACGAGCCCAGAGCGTTCTTCCCCTGCAAGGCCGCCAAGGTCAGCGCCAGAGAGTACTGTAACCTGCACGGGCTTTGGAAAGCCTGACAGCGGAAAAAACAAGGAGATAACGATGCAGAAATATGTATGCGAAGTATGCGGCTACATCTACGATCCCGCCGAAGGTGACGCCGACGCCAATATTGCAGCAGGAACCCCCTTCGAGAAGCTTCCCGAAGACTGGGTCTGCCCGATGTGCGGAGCCGGCAAGGACGCATTCTCCCCGGTAAGCTGAAAAGGACTCAAGGACGTGATTTCCCGGGAAGATTTTATATTCACCATCGGCTACGAATCTTCGACCGCCGTGGTGGATGGAAAGGCGCGAAAGGAATTCGGCAGGCTCTCGACTCTTGAGCTGGCGGAAAAAGGCCTCTATAGAGCGGCATTTTCTTCGGCGCTCTATTCGGGCAAGCCCGAGGAGATGAAAGCCTTCATTGATTTTTTCAATGCCAAGGCCGGCACCGCCTATACCGAAACCTCCCAGCTCTCCCGCCTTTTCGGGGTGTACCTCGAAGAAGTGAGTAAATCCCTGGTGCTTTAATGCTTTCACAAAGAATACAAAGGGCCGTCTTGTTTACAAGACGGCCCTGTTGTCAGCGCCGTTATAAAATCGCGCAACGCACGGA
>JAVEYV010000100.1:0-7497 GCA_034003305.1 Spirochaetia bacterium
CATTTTGAGAACAAGATCATGTTCCAGGGCTTTGCCTGGAATATCAATTCCTTCGATCAGGAAGGCGTCCAACTGGGCACGCGGCTGGCCAATAAAATGCTCTCCATCATGCAGGGCGAAAAAAGCGAGGATGCGGTACTCCTGGCCATGGCCAGGGCCGCTGGTTTTCTGGAATGAAACAGCCCGAAAACGACTCGAACCTGATTGCCTTCACAGGAGGCGGCACCGGCGGGCATATCTATCCCGGACTGGCCGTGGTTCAAGCCCTCCGATCCAGAGGATTTTCTGGGAAAATCCTCTGGATCGGCTCTACCAAGGAGCTGGACCGGCGGATCGTTGAAGCCGAGGGTCTGGAGTACAGAGGAATCAGCAGCGGCAAGCTGCGGAGATCCTTTTCTTTGGAGAATCTGGCTGACGTTCTCAGGGTGATCTCCGGGTATCGCGAAGCCAGGAAGATTCTTTCGGATTTACGGCCTGCCTTTCTTTTTTCCAAGGGAGGCTACGTTAGCGTTCCACCCTGCCGGGCAGCGGCATCCCTGGGCATCCCCTATGTTACCCATGAGTCGGATGTGAGCCCGGGTTTAGCCACCAGGCTGAACGCCGGAAAGGCGGAGAAGATCCTCTTGAGCTGGAGCGAAGGGGCCAAGGATTTTTCCGAGGCCTGGAAAGCCAAGACCGAGATAGTGGGCAACCCTGTACGCCCGAGCCTTCTCACAGGGGATGCCGCCAAGGCCAGGGCGAGGCTGGGGATTCCCGGGGAGATGCCGGTGATTCTCTGCCTGGGAGGCAGCCAGGGATCGCTGCAGGTAAACCGGCTTGTGGAGGCCCTGCGTCCCGCTTTTGCGGGCAAGGCCTTTATCGTGCACCAGACGGGAAGAGAACTCTTCGACTCCATTCCCGAACCCCGGAGCGAGGCTTCATACCTGGCGCTCCCCTATATCGGCGATGAAATGCGGGACATTCTGGCCGCCGCCACCGTGGTGACCGGAAGAGCCGGGGCCGGAACAGTCTGGGAGTCGGCTGCCCTCGGAAAGCCCATGGTGCTTATCCCCCTTGCCGGGAACGGTACCAGGGGAGATCAGGTGGAGAATGCCGCCATGGTGGAAAAAGCTGGGGCGGGGATAAGCCTGGCCGGCGACAAGGCGCAGCCGGAAGCCCTCATAGAAGCCCTCGGGCACTATCTTTTTGATCCCGAAGCCCGGGGAAAAGCCCAGGCAGCAGCCCTGTCCCTTGCCAGGATCCGCCGTCCCGACGGCAGCTGGGCCAGTTCGGCGGAATTTATTGCCCAGTTGATTCTCGAAAGGATGAAAGCAAGCCAGGGAGGCGGCAGATGAGTGTCATGGATTGGATTTTTACCGGTATCGTGGTCATCTTAGCCGTGCGCTGTTTCTCGCGAGGTTTTGTGCGGGAGCTATTATCGGTTGCCGCCTACGCGGTGGGCGTCTTTGCCGGCCTGATGTTTGCCAACAGCCTGATCGACCTGGCCGCCGACAGGCTGGGAATCGGGGGCCTGCCGCCGACCATGCTGTATATTCTTGCCTTCATTGTCTGCTTTATTCTCGGCTTCCTTATCATGAAGCTGATAGCCAAGCTGATCCACGAAGGGCTGGAAGCGGCAAAACTGGATGTCTTCGATAAGATTCTCGGCCTGATCCTCGGCATCGGCGAGGGGCTTATCGTCGTATCCCTGGTGCTGCTGATCCTGGACATGCAGGATTTTTTCGATGTGGACAAGCTGCTTTCCGGCTCTCTGTTCGCTACCACGATTCTTCCAATCATTGGTCCGACGATTCAAGAAAGCCTCAGGCCGGCCCTGGAGCGGCAGCAGGAGGCAATCAAGCTGCAGGATATCTTCAGGAAACAATAGCGTGTACGAGAATATCATCGGCCAGGACGAAGTATGCGGAACCCTGGCGGCGGAAATCGCCCGCGGCAGCCTCCCCCCGGCCTTGCTTTTTTCCGGCCCACCTGCCTCGGGCAAACTGACGACAGCCCTCGAGACAGCCAGAGTGCTTTCCTGCCTGGATAAAGGGCTGTGGAACTGCCCCTGCCCCTCCTGCGCCATGCACAGGCGGCTCGGTCATCCGGATCTCCTTCTCTTTGGAGCCCGGAGCCTGCCCGAGGAAATCAGTGTCGCCAAGGAATTCCTGTTCAGAGTCCCGAGCCAGGCCTCTGCCTATTTTTTTCTTCGTTCACTGGGAAAGCTCAGCGCCCGGTTCAATCCCGCGCTCTGGACCGGGGAGGAGAACAGGCTGGGCAAGGCCGCAGCCCTGATCGAATCCTTAAACGAGGCAGCCGACAGGATCGATCCCGAGACCATCGGGGAAAAGCTGGATCCGGAAACAGCCAAGGCAGCTGAATCAGCCCACTCGGATGCCCTCGCCCTCGAATTGCTGGTACCGGAAGCCCCGGTTTTTATGTTGAGAAATATGCGCATCTGGGCCCAGCTCGCGCCGACGGGCAGGCGCAGGACGGTCATAATCGAAAACGCCGACAAGATGCAGGATTCGGCCCGCAACGCCATGCTTAAGATCCTTGAAGAACCTCCGGATACGGTTCGTTTTATCCTGCTCACCAGCAGAAGGGCTTCAATGCTGGCAACAGTACTTTCCAGAGCCCGTCTCTATGCTTTCAGTCCCAGAGACAGCGCGACCAGCGCGCTGATCCTTCAAAGGGTGCTGAAGACCGACGAACGGGCCGAGAATATCAAGGCTTTCTATGAATCCCGGATGCCCTTCTCCCCCGTGCAGGCGCGGAGCCAGGCAGAAAAAATCGTTGGGAAAATCCTTTTCGATACGGGCTGGGAGCGGGAAAGTCTGGGCGACTATGGCCGAAGCCTTTTTGACCTGGGCACCGAGTCGGTTGAGGACATGACGGGAATTCTGGATGAGCTTTCCCAGCAGACAAAGGGATTCGGCGCACGGGACAAGGCTATGGCCGGCTCTTTTATCCGCCTCCTACGCGCCTTGACGGCTGTGTTCTCGGAAATGCTGCAGGAATCGGCGGGGCACAAGCTTTTATTGATCGGGATTGACCGCTGGACAGCTCTTGTCAGGGACGCGGCGATCCAGCACGGTTCCTATAACCGGAATCCCGAATTCCTCGCCCGGCTTCTGGCCGCATCATTTAAGGAAGATATGGCGGATCTTGGGGATTCTTCAATGTTAGGCGGACCACAAGCGGCCATGGGGGCCGAACGGGGAGGAGAAAAACGATGAGAGCCTCCTTTATGGGAAAGGCCCTCTCGAGGGCCGACAAGCTTACCAAGGATCAGCTGCTCAGCCTGTTCAAGGAGCTTCTGGCATCTAACGAGCGGCTCGAGGCGGCACTCCAGTCCATGTTCGACGGCATCCTGGTCTGCAATCTCGACCATGTGCCCGTACTTATTAACAAGACAGCTGAGCGTATTTTGCGGATCCAGGGCGGAGAGAGCCTGGCCCCGCTGTGGCAGTCTGTCGCCGACGAGGAGCTTAAGGACTTTTTCTATAAATCACTCACATCGGAGGAGACTATCCTGGGCCAGGAATTCGCCCTGCAGTCCTCCTCGGGCACGCGAATCATCGCCATTAGCCTTTCGGCCCTCCTCTCGGAAGACAAGATCGCGGGAACGATCATCCACCTGGAGGATATTACCGAGAAACGGAAGAAGGAAACCCAGCTGAGAAGGGCTGAAAGCCTGGCGGCCCTGACTACGCTCGCCGCGGGTGTCGCCCACGAGATCAACAATCCCCTGGGCTCCATATCCATTCGTATCCAGCTTCTGGAAAAGCTCCTTAAATCTCCCGAAGCGGATCAGGCGGCCATGACCAAGCACCTGGGCGTAGTAAAACAGGAAATGGAGCGGCTCAAGCAGATAGTGGTGGACTTCCTCTTCGCCGTCCGTCCTATGGATGTCCAGCTCCTCAGCGAAAACCCTGGACCGATAATCCAGGAAGTGGCCGATCTGGTAGAACCCGAAGCCGAGCGCTTCGGCATAGAACTCGGGATATCCATCCCGCCCAACCTTCCGAAGATTCTTATGGACAAACGCCTTATCAAACAGGCACTGCTCAACCTTATCAAGAATGCCATGGCGGTGATGCCCCGGGGCGGCAAGCTCGGTATTGGCGTGGAACAGGCCGAGGACGAATTGCGCATCTCGGTATCCGATACCGGAATTGGGATACCCGAGGAGCTGTTGACTAAGATTTTCGAACCCTATTTCACCACAAAAAAGAGCGGCACAGGCCTCGGGCTGACCATTACCTTCAAGATTATCAAGGAACACTCGGGCGACATCAGCCTCGAGTCCAAAGAGGGCGAGGGTTCGATCTTTACGATCCACCTGCCCATTCCCCAAAAAGAGAAAAAACTTCTTCCCAGCTGGGAGGATAAAGCATCCCTGGCTGGATCGCAGGCGGAGGAATAGATGCAGTCCACGATTCTCATCGTCGACGACGAAAAAAACATACGTGACGGCCTGGCTGAGGCCTTCGCCCTGGAAGGCTACGCTACCCTCTGCGCCCAGGACGGCCAGGAAGCGCAGAGCATCCTGGATGATCACTATGTTGACCTGGTGGTGACTGACCTGAAAATGCCCAAGGTCTCGGGCATGGAGCTTTTGCAGTACATAAAGCGCCATTGGCAGAATGTGCCTGTGATAATCATCACCGCCCACGGGGACATCAGCGAGGCCGTGGCCGCCATGCAATACGGGGCGCTGGAGTTTATCACCAAGCCCCTGGACCTTGACCATCTGCTCAAACTGACTAAAAACGCCCTGGAGATACGGGAACTTTCCATTAAGAACCAGGAACTCAGGGAAGAGGTTCTCGCCCAGCAGCGCATCAGCTCCATAATCGGCAAAAGCCCGGTAATGCGCAAAATCTTCGACCTGGTGCGCAAGGTAGCCCCTACAAAGGCCTCTGTCCTCATCACCGGCGAATCGGGGGTTGGCAAGGAACTCATCGCCGATGCCATTCATAATCTCTCGCCCAGGCGGGACAAGCCCCTGATAAAGGTTCACTGCGCGGCACTGGCCGAAAGTCTTCTGGAAAGCGAACTTTTCGGTCACGAAAAGGGCGCCTTTACCGGCGCCCAGAACCGCAAACGCGGCCGCTTCGAGATGGCCGATTCAGGCAGCCTCTTTCTGGACGAGATAGGCGAGATCAACCAGAATGTTCAGATCAAGATCCTCAGGGTGCTCCAGGAAAGGAAATTCGAACGGGTGGGAGGAGAGTCGACCCTAGAAGTGGATGTGCGGTTTATCGCCGCCACTAATAAGGATCTCAAGCTGGAGATCGAAGAAGGCCGCTTCAGAGAGGATCTCTACTACCGGCTCAATGTGGTCAATATCCATGTCCCGCCACTGCGGGAACGGCGCGAGGATATCCCACTTCTGGCGGCCACCTTTTTGCACGAATTTTCCCAGGAGAACGGAAAGGAGATCGAAGGTTTCGAAACCAGAGCGAAGCAGGCTCTCTTTGCCTACGACTGGCCGGGAAACGTAAGAGAGCTTCGCAACTGTATCGAAAGCGCTGTTGTAATGGCTTCCGGCCGGTTTATCGCCATGGAGGATCTTCCGCCCGGACCACGCTCGACTCAGGAAAAGACGGAAATTCATATTCCCGCTCTTTCCAGCATGGCCGAGGCCGAAAAGATCCTTATCGCCGAAACCCTGGCTATGCTGGGCTGGAATAAGACAAAGACAGCCGAGGTTTTAAAGATAGGCCGAAAAACCCTCTATCAGAAGATCGATGAGTACGGCATTGCCCAGGTAGCGGAAAAAGCCTAGCCGGGCTTAAAAAAGGCCCTTGCGCCGGCTGGTGAGCTTAGCCCTCAGCCTGATAATGGCCTTGGTGTGGAGCTGGCTTATCCTGGACTCTGTAACCTCGAGAATTTGCCCGATTTCCCTGAGTGTGAGGTTTTCGTAATAATAGAGAACGAGAACTTTTTTTTCTTTTTCTGGCAGCTCATTGATAGCCTGCACGATTACCCTGCGAACTTCTTCCTTTTCGACTCTCGAGTCGGGATTCATGCCCCGGGGCGACTCGATGCTGTCGCCGATGCAGAGTTTTTCATTATCTCCGCTGGAATTCCAGATATCGTTGAGTGACAGGATTACCGTGGAGGAGATCTTGCTCATGAGCTTGGAGAACTCCTCTTCCGGCAGGCTCATGGATTCGGCAATCTCCAGATCCGAGGCAGGCCTGCCCAGCCGGGCCTCCAGAAGCATGACTGCCTGCTCAATCTCCTTGGCCTTTTGACGCACCGAACGGGGCACCCAGTCCATCTCGCGAAGGTGGTCATACATGGCGCCGCGAATTCTGGTGACGGCGTAGGTCTTGAATTTGACATGCTTGCAGGGGTCAAATTTCTCTATGGCGTCAAAAAGGCCGAAGACGCCATAGCCAACCAGATCGTCGTATTCCACCGAGGAAGGCAGGTTTACCGCCACCTTGCCGGCTACATATTTAACCAAGGGCGCGTACTGTTCGACCAGGATATCCCGGATGCGGTGGTCCCGGCTCGTCTGATACTGCTTCCAAAGGCGCATCTCCCGAGCTTCACAGGAGTCGTCGATTGTGAGGTTGCTCAATTCTGTTGTTTCCATGGCTGATCGGCCCTCCTGTCACAAGATGTATTTGCTCAAATCCTGCCTTTCGGCATAATCCTTGAAGCGTTCGTCCACATAGGCGCTGTCGATAACCAGCTTCTGGCCCGACAGCATATCCGCCTCGAAAGAAACCTCTTCCAAGAGCCGCTCCAGGACGGTGTGAAGCCTGCGGGCCCCGATGTTCTCGGTCTTGGTGTTGGCGGCGGCTGCTATCTCGGCGATTCTCCGTATCGCCCCGGGCTCGAACTCGAGCTCGAGGTTTTCGGTGGCCATGAGCTGGATATACTGGCTTGCCAGAGCGTTCTTGGGTTCCACGAGAATGCGTTCAAAGTCCTTGTCTGTAAGGGCGGTGAGCTCGACGCGGATTGGAAAGCGGCCTTGAAGCTCCGGGATGAGGTCCTGGGGCTTGGAGACGGTGAAGGCGCCGGCGGCGATGAAGAGAATATGGGTCGTGTCCACGGGCCCCCACTTGGTATTGACCGTTGTGCCTTCGACAATGGGCAGAAGGTCGCGCTGCACCCCTTCCCGGGATACATCGATGCCGGAGGAACCCCTTCCCTCCCTGGTGGCGATCTTGTCGATCTCGTCCAAAAAGACGATACCCGATTCCTGAACCCGCCTGCGGGCTTCCTGGGCGGCCTTGTCCGGGTCGACGAGCTTGTCCATCTCCTCGGCCTCGACGATGGGTCTGGCTTCGGCCACGCTCATGGTCTTCTTTTTTTTCTTGCCTCCGAAAATATTTCCGATGCTGCCCAGGGCTAGACCCATCTCTTCCATCTGGGTGCCGGCAAAGAGCTCCATCGAGGGAGGAGAGGCGCTCACCGTCAGCTCCAGCTCTCTGGATTCGAGCTTGCCTTCCCGCAGGAGCTTGCGAAATTTTTCCCTAGTTTCATTGGGCGGCA
>JAVEYV010000101.1:0-7415 GCA_034003305.1 Spirochaetia bacterium
CCGGAGAATTTAATGCCGCCGTCGGCTATGGCTGGAATGCCGAAGGCGGCCGCCGCCTTGGCGCTGTGGTAGATGGCCGAGAGCTGGGGCATGCCTGCGCCGGAGATTATGCGGGTGGTGCAGATGGAGCCGGCGCCGACGCCGATCTTGACGGCGTCGGCGCCGGCCTTGGCCAGGGCCTCCACCCCTTCGGGGGTTACAACATTGCCCGCGATGACGGGCATGGAGGGGACGGCAGCCTTTATGCGCTTGATCGCCTCGATCACGCCTTTCGAGTGGCCGTGGGCAGTGTCGATGACCAGGAGGTCAACATTCCTGGCAGACAACAGGCCGAGCCGCTGTTCCAGGTCGGCGCCGACCCCAACCGCCGCGGCCACCATGAGTCTGCCCTTGGAGTCGACAGCGGCGTTGGGATAATCGGCCTTCTTGGCAATATCCTTGACGGTGATAAGGCCTTTCAGCCTTCGTTTTTCATCGGTGAGGGGGAGCTTTTCGATCCTGTGCTCCTGGAGAATGTTCCTGGCCTGCTCCAGCGTGGTGCCCACCGGGGCGGTGATAAGTCCCTTGCTAGTCATAAAAGAGCTCACCGGGGCATTGTCGTCCTCGGGTCCGCAAAAGCGGATATCCCGATTGGTGAGTATGCCCACCAGCTTCTTATCCTCACCGCTGGTTATGGGAATGCCGGAGATCTTGTATTTCTGCATGAGGTTTCGAGCCTCGGAAAGCGTGGCCTTTTTCTCCAGGCAAAGTGGGTCGAGAATCATGCCCGACTCGGAGCGTTTGACCTTGTCCACCTCGCCGGCCTGCTGTTCGGGACTCATGTTTCGGTGAATGACTCCGATGCCGCCCATCCTGGCCAGGGCTATGGCCAGAGAGGATTCGGTTACCGTATCCATGGCCGCCGAGAGCAGTGGAATATTGAGCCATATGCCGGCTCCTATATGGGTTCTCGTGTCCACCTGGCTGGGAAGGACCTCGCTCATGGCCGGGACAATGAGAACGTCGTCGAAGGTAAGGGCTGTTTCGGATTCGAAAAGTGCCTCGTTCATGCTGGTCTATCTCCTGTTAAAAATTTGTTCAGTGCCTGAAGTGGCGGACACCGCTGAGTACCATGGCCATGCCGGCCTTGTCGGCGACAGCCAGGGATTCCTTGTCCCGTATGGAGCCACCGGGCTGCACTATCGCCCTGATCCCCGCCGCGGCGGCTTCCTCCACCGAATCGGGGAAGGGGAAGAATGCGTCGGAAGCCATCACGGCTCCCCTGGCCTTTTCGCCGGCATGCCGAGCGGCGATGCGCACCGAGTCGACTCGGTTGGGCTGGCCGGCGCCGATTCCCACCGTTGCGCCGTCCTTGGCAAAGAGGATGGCGTTGGACTTGACCGACATGCAAGCCTTCCAGGCAAAGGCCAGATCCAAGAGTTCTTCCTCTGTCGGGGTACGCGCCGAGACGACCTTCCACTCCGAAGCAGGAGGATCGCCCAGATCGATGTCCTGGCGGAGAAAGCCGCCGAGAACGCTGCGGATCTCGAAGCGGGGTCTTTCCTTGCCGGGTATCAGAACCCGGAGGTTTTTCTTTTTAGCCAGAAGCGCCTCGGCCTCCGGAGTAAAGCCGGGAGCGGCTATGCATTCGGCAAAGAGTTCTCCCAGGGTCTGCACGCAGTCCTGGTCGAAGGGCCGGTTGACGGCGATGATGCCGCCGTAAGCGGAAACAGGATCGCAGGCTATGGCCTTGGCTAAGGCCTGGGCTAGGGAATCGCCCGAACCCTCACGCACCTCGGCTATTCCGCAGGGTGTAAGGTGCTTGACCACTACCGCCGCAGGCGTGCTGAAGCGGCCAACCGCATGCCAGGCGGCGTCCAGGTCGAGTATATTGTTGTATGAGAGCTCCTTGCCCTGCAAAAGCCTGCCCGCCATGGGGGATCCCCCCGGGGCGGCTGAGTAGAGCGCGGCCTTCTGATGGGGATTTTCGCCGTACCGGAGATTTTGCACCTTCCAACCCGAAAAGGAGAGCATGCTGGGCTGGGAGGCGGTGCCGGCAACAGCGTCGGGGACGGAACCCCCGGCAGCAGTCTCCTCGGCGGCGAACCAGGCGGCGATGGCCGCGTCGTAGGAGGCGGTGCGGGCAAAGGCTTGGGAGGCGAGGCGCCGCAGGGTCGCGGCAGACAGGCTCCCCGAGCGCTCCAGTTCGGACAGCAGGGCAGCGTATTGCTCGGCGGAGCTGAGGACAGCCACCCTTTCGTGGTTTTTCGCGGCAGCCCTCAGGAGGGCGACGCCGCCGATATCGATTTTTTCGATTATCTCCTGCCTGGTGCTGGAGGGTTCGGCAATGGTCTTTTCAAAGGGATAGAGGTCTACAACCACCATGTCCACAGTCTTGTAGCCCAGTCCGGCGATTTCGGCCAGATCGGCGCCGTTCGCCCGGGCAAGAATACCTCCATGGATGGCCGGATGAAGGGTCTTCACCCTCCCTCCCAGAATTTCCCGGGCGCCGGTATAGGCGGCAATCTCTTCCACCTTCAGTCCCGCTGATTCGAGGGTCTTGGCCGTGCCCCCGGAGGCTAAAAAACTCCAGCCCAGACGGGCCAGTCCAGCGGCGAATTCGATTAACCCGGTTTTGTCGTACACAGATAAAATCGCTGTAGGCATTTCCTCAGCCTCCTTTTATATTCGGTACTGTTTTAATGAAGTCAGCTGCGAGCCTTGCGGCTGCCCGAAGGACCAGGCGGTGCTCCAGCCTGTGCATTTCGGCTTCAAATTCCTTAAGGCTTTGTTCGGGGGAAAAAGCGATCTTCTCGGATTCCAGCACTGGACCCGTATCGACTCCCTCGTCGGGGACGAGATGTATCATAGCCCCGCTGTGGGTGATCTCTCCCCGCTGATAGGCTTCCCAGGCCCGCTGGATGGACTGGGTGCCGGGAAAACAGCCGGGCAGGGCCGGATGCAGATTGTAGATTCGCCCGGGAAATCGGCCGATGAAGGCATTGCTCAGGATGCGCATCCAGCCCAGGAGCAGGATATAGTCGGGCTTCCAGGGCTCAATCAGGTCGGCGAGTCTGGAATCGTAGAGTCGGCGCGAGGCTTGCCTGTCCAGGCCGGGCTCTCGGCGATAGGGACAGGCCCGGGCAGGGACCTGGGCCTGTCGCGCTCGTTCCAGGGCCGGGGCTTCGGATTCCGAAGAAACCACGAATACTGCCCGGGCATCCAGGCTCCCGTTCAGCGAAGCGTCCAAAAAGACCTGGAGATTGCTTCCCCTGCCCGAGACGAGGATGACGAACCGGGCTTTTCGAGCGCCAGAATCCAGATTCTTCGGGCTTTGAGCCCCAATCTGCCCGGGATTGGGCGACAGAGCTTTCATCCGGCTTTACCCCCCCGCGAAGCAGGAGCAGCAATGCCGTTCGGAAGGCCATCGAGCAAGGCTTTCCCGCTTCCAGGCACAAGTTCGCCGAGGAGATAGGCTTTTTCATTCACCAGGCTGGCGAGGAGCTTAAGATTTTCAGGGGCGATAACGGCTACCATGCCGATGCCCATGTTGAAAACCCTGTACATCTCCGCAGGGGGAACAGCCCCCTTTTCCATGATGAGCCTGAAAAGCGCAGGCATAGGCCAGGAATCTGCGTGTATAAGAGCGTTGAGATCGCCGGGCAGCACCCTGGGGACATTGCCTTCGAATCCGCCGCCGGTTATGTGAGCCAGCGCTTTTATCAAGCCCGGCTCTTTTTCGAGCACAGGATAGAGAAGGGGCAGGTAGGAACGATGCGGCTCTAAAAGCGCCTGATGCAGGGGTTTGCCGAGAATATCGGAAAACCCCTGGTAATCCTCGTCTGAAAAAATGCTGCGTGCCAGGGAGAATCCGTTGGTATGGAGTCCGCTGGAGGAGAAGCCCAAAAGCAGATCCCCCGCCCGCACTGCTGCGGTCGGTAGCCTACGGCCTTTTTCAACGACCCCCACGATAGCCCCGGCCAGGTCGAATTCACCGGGGAAGTACACTCCAGGCATCTCCGCCGTCTCTCCTCCGATGAGGGCGCAGCCCGAGTTCCTGCAGGCGGCTGCCATCCCCCCCACCGCGGCGGCGACCATGGCCGGGTCGAGCTTCGAGGATGCTATGTAGTCCAGGAAAAAGAGGGGCCTGGCACCCTGGACGAGGATGTCGTCAACGCAGTGATTGACGATATCCATGCCTATGGCCGTAAAGCTTTTACACTGCGAGGCCAGTTTGACCTTTGTGCCGACGCCGTCGGTGGACGCTACAAGCACAGGCTCCTTCATGCCCGCCAGGCCCGAGGCATCGTACATGCCGCCGAAGGAGCCTATGCCGGCCAGCACCTCAGGTCCGTAGGTGGAGCGCACCGCCGCAGCCATGAGCTCCACCGCTTTTTCCCCGGCTTCGATGTCGACGCCCGCAGCGGCGTAGCTGCCGGCGGAAGAGGCTTTGCCCGGTGATGCATCGGGCGCTGCGGCGCTGGAACTGCAGAAGCCCGCGATCAGGCTTCTGCCCTTGCCGATATCCCTTCTGTACCTGCTTCTGGGAATATCGATGAGGGCGAGGCGGGAGTAGGCCGCCCGAAGGGCGGCCGGCAGGGAATCGGCCCAAGCCGAGACCGAGAGAAGTCTTCCGCCGGCAGCCTCGATGCCGCCGACGGAAGAGGTTCCGGTGGCTCCATGGAAGACGAAGCTGTCTCTCTCGTCGCCGTAATCAGTCACAGGCCGCGGCCTGTCAGGTTCGGTGCTATGGGCGTAGCCCTCCGACGCGATGACCACCGTGGCGCAGGCTCCGCTCTTCCAGCGCGGCGGGTACTCATCCAGTCTGCCCCGGGCACAGGCCAGCATTACCTGGCCCAGGTCGGATTCCAGCAGGGGGAGCAGGGCCTGGGTTTCGGGATCACCGAAACGGCAGTTATACTCCAGGGCCTTGGGGCCGTCCTTTGTCATAATGAGGCCGGCGTAGAGGGTTCCTACAAAGGGAGAGCCTTCTGCTGCAAGCCCCCTGCAGGCTTTAAGGAGGAAACGGTCGGCCAGCCTCTGGGCTTGACCTAAGGCGGCGGGGCCTGCTGAAGCGATCGCGCCCATGCCGCCGGTATTGGGACCTGAATCATGCTCTAAAAGGCGCTTGTGGTCCTGGGAGGGGGGCATGACCTTAACGCTCCTGCCGTCGCAGAACCCTAGAAGGGAGAGTTCCTCCCCTTCCAGCCTTTCTTCTATAACGATCTCGCTTCCCGCAGCGCCCAGGCTCTTCCCCTCCATGAGGGACTGAAGTATGGACCTCGCCTCATCGGCGCTTTCAGGCAGGAAGACTCCCTTGCCGGAAGCCAGGCCGGTGGCCTTGATGACAAAGGGCCAGGGAGGGTTCTGAATAAAATCCAGCGCCTTGTTGTATTCATTGAAAACCCAGAAATCGGCGGTAGGAATGCCGTACTTTCGCATAAAGTGCTTGGCGAAGCTCTTGGATGATTCTATGCGAGCCGCCGCCGCACTCGGTCCGAAACAGAGGGGCGGCTTTTCTGGCCGGAGGGTCTTCAGCCTGTCGGCGAGGCCGAGGGAGAGGGGAAGCTCTGGACCGACGACAACCAGGTCTATGTCATAGTCCAGCACCGCCTTGAGGATGCCGGGGATATCGTCGACGCGAAGATTGAGATTGGTGCCGAGGCCGGCGGTACCGGCGTTTCCAGGAGCGCAGTAAAGGCTCCCGGCGAGGCTGGAGCTGGAGAGCTTCCATGCTATGGCGTGTTCCCTGGCCCCCGATCCGACAACAAGCAGGTTCATACTCCCATCCTTCGGTTAAAATTCAAAACGGTCCTTAGCCTCCGAGAAGTCTACCTCGAAGGGATACTCGCCGGAAAAGCAGGCTGTGCAGTACTTGCTTAAGGAGCCAACCGCCTTGCCGGCGGCTTCCAGAGAGAGATAGGCCAGGGAATCCGCGCCACTCCACTTGGCCATCTCCTCCAGGGGGAGAATATTAGCGATGAGATCTTTCCGCTCCCCCATATCGACGCCCATCATGCAGGGGAAGCGCACCGGGGGGCTGGAAACGCGAACATGAACTTCCTTGGCTCCCGCGTTCTTCAGTAAAGCGACCAGAGGCCGAATGGTATTGCCCCGGACTATGGAGTCGTCGATGACGACGATTCGCTTCTGTCTGACCGAGTCGGTCAGCACATTGAACTTCAAGGAGACACCCCGTTTTCGCAGGAAATTCGAGGGTTCGATAAAGGTTCTTCCGATATAGCGGTTTTTCACGAAGGCTTCGCCGTAGGGGAGTCCCGATGCTTCCGAGTAGCCTATGGCCGCGGAAATGGAGGAATCAGGCACGGGAATGACAAGGTCGGCATCCGCCGGCGAGTCGAGGGCGAGGCGGGCTCCAAAAACGCGCCGCACCTCGTGAACCGACAAACCGTTCCACAGGCTGTCGGGACGGGAAAAGTAGACGAACTCGAAAAGGCAGGAAGCCTGCCGTATACCCTTAGCTTTTATGCCGCTAAGTTTGGTGCTGCTGATTCTGCCTTCGCCGTCGCAGAAAACTATCTGGCCCGGTTCTATTTCATGGATTTCCCTGCAGCCCAGGGTTGAGAGTGCGCAGGTTTCCGATGCGGCTACAAAGGCCTTCTCCGCGGTAAAGCCGTAGGAAAGGGGTCGCAGACCCCAGGGATCTCTGGCGGCGAACACCCCTTCCCGTGTCAGGAGAACGAAGGAAAACGCCCCTGTCCAGCCGCTCATGGCCTCTCTGATTCTGCTCATCCATTGGCGTTTCGAAGACCCGGCCAGGTCCATAACCATAAGCTCCGTGTCGCTGGCTGAGGTAAGGCCGACCCCCTTGTCCAGGAGTCTGCTCCTAATCTGGCCCGCATTGACCAGGTTGCCGTTATGCGCCAATGCCATGGGGCCGTATTTGGAATCGATCAGAAATGGCTGGATGTTTCTGCTGTTCGAGCTGCCGGTGGTGGAGTAACGGTTATGGCCTATCGCCAGGTGGCCCAATAGGCTTTCCATATCGGCTTCCGAGAATACCTGGGACACGAGGCCTTTGTTTTTTCGCACCGAAAGGGAGTGTCCGTCGAAGGCGGCTATGCCCGCCGACTCCTGGCCCCGGTGCTGAAGCGCGAAGAGTCCGTAATAGGCCAGCCTGGCCGCATCCTTGTTCGGGGCGTAGATGGCCATGACACCGCATTCTTCCTTGGCCTCAGCCCAAGGGAGCGCTTCTGAAGGATTCATCGACGAAGACCCTGGGGATAGAGCTCTACGCTCAGGCCTGCGTCGTCCGTCTCGATCTTGTCCCTGGCTTCTTTTTGAAAGGCTTGGATTTTTTTTCCGATTTCCGGCTCACCGATCGCCAGGATTTTCGCGGCGAAGAGGGCTGCGTTCCTGGGATCGAGGACGGTAGCAACGGCTACCCCTGGGGGCATGCGCAGCGAAGAAAAGAT
>JAVEYV010000102.1:0-7402 GCA_034003305.1 Spirochaetia bacterium
ACGCCAGCGCGAAATTTAGGCTTTCTTTCACCGCTGAACCAGGAGCCTGCGCGGCTTCATGTTTGAGCCATGGAAGGAGCATCTCCCTGTACAGACCCTCCCAGGCGGTAGGCAGGGGTTTCGGAGCCCTGACACTATCCGCCGGCGGAAGCCGGTTCCCCAGATCGCCGTAAAAACCCGGAAAGATCTCATCGGTGACTATCCGCAGCGAAGAAAACCCACCTGCTATGCCGAAGGATGTTTCGGACAAGCGCAGGCTCCTGGACGCCTCGAGGACAGCCTGCTGGTTCTCGGGTGTAAAAAACCAGGCGAGGAAGGCCTCTACCGATGCTCGTGCCCTGGCCCGCCGCGGAATGCCCGCGTAGCGAATACCCTCCAGCACAGCCAGGCGGTCTTGGTCCGCAAGGTAATGAAAATCGAACTTGACGCGGGTAGCCGGCGGCAGGGCGAAGAACTCGGTCGAATCCATGGCCGAATAGAGAATCCGTCCTGATTCGATGTTTTTGTAACCGGGAGCAAAGAGGTGGGAGAAATAAAAACTGTCCTCCTCTGCGGCGGATCCGTTGACCATGGCCGTATAATCCCGCACCTCTTCCAGGGCTTGGACCAGGGGTTCCTCGCTCCATGTCAGAATCCGGCTTCCGTTGCTTTTACCCTTGAGTTCGGCGCTTTCGGGTTCATGAAAATCCGCTCCCCGCAGCTGGACCCAATGAAAAAGAAAATCCTCATCCGGCCAGCGGGGCGAAAAGCCCATGAACCCGGTCTTTTTTGAGATTACCTCTTTGCCCAGCAGTGAGCGCCGTTTGATCTCTTCAAGGGAAATACAGCCCTGGGGCAGCGGCGGTTCGAGTCCCTTGAGACTTTGGGCTGCGGCGCTGTTCTTTGGGCTGAGAATCAACATGAGATTGAAGCTCAAGGGCAGATAGATCTGTTTGCCATCCCGCATGCCCGCGTCCAGGAGCCCGGGGTAAAAAGAATTCCGGGAAAAAACCTCATCCCCGAATAGATAATCCAGCGGCCTGAACTGCTGCGCGAGCTGGGGGCTGCGCAAGCCCCGGCCGATTACCAGTGACGGCAGCGGCTTTTTCGCCTCCACTGCCCTGCCAAGCTCCTGGGAAATCTGTTCGAAATAATGTACTTCTAAGAGATGTCCTTGCTTCTGGGCGTTGAACATCTCCGCAGCGATAAGCAGTTCGGGGCTGTCGGTCCAGAGCGCGGCAGGCTTCTTTTCCAGGAGAGAACAGGAGAGGGATGACAGGCTTGCCAGCATCAAGAGGATTTTGAGAATATATCCTGTGTTCCCTGCCTTGGCCGGTCTCATCGCTATGACGATATAGTTTCCGCCGGCTATTGGCAAGCTGAACAGGGCGATTAAACTGCAGGAGCGGAATGGAATCGAGATTTAACCGACAGGCCGACCGTCTCGCGGAACGGCATGGCGATCGGGTATGGCGCATAGGATTGGATGCGGGCTTCGGCTGTCCGCACCGCAAAAGCGGCCGGGGCGCCGGAGGCTGCTCATTCTGTGCCTCCGACGCAGGGCTGGCAGCCTATCAGCACGATGGCCAGCGCCTGGTGGAGGATCTGGAGGAGCAAATAACCCGGGGTTTGGGTTTTATGCGAAGCCGCTACAAGGCACGGTTATTTTTCCTTTATTTTCAGGCCTACTCCTGCACAAATCTTCCTGTCGATCAGCTCGCCCCGATCTATGACAGGGCCATCGCCCTGTTCAACGCCAGGGCGCCGGGCGCTCTTAAAGGCCTGGTGGTATCCACCCGGCCCGACTGTCTGGACAGGGCCAAGGCTGAACTGCTGGCATCCTATGCGGCCCGCGGTCTTGAAGTCTGGCTTGAACTGGGCCTCCAGAGTTCCAAAAACCCTACTCTGGCCAGGATTAACCGGGGACATGAGGTACAGTCCTTCGTCGATGCAGCCCAGGCATCCCGGGGTCTTGGACTCAAGCGGGCCTGTCATCTGATCTTGGGACTTCCCGGAGAATCGAAAAACGATATGCTGAGTTCAGCTGAATTTGCCGCGGCCCAGGGCATGGAGGGTCTCAAATTCCACGATCTAAGGCTCGTAAAGGGCTCGGCGCTTGCCCGCCGCCTCCCCGCCGGGGAATTTGCCCCGATGCATCCTTCCCGCCTGCCCGGCCTTCTGGCGGAAATCCTCGAAAGCCTGCCCTGGAATGTGGAAATCCTCAGGCTTTCGGCGGATTTTCCCAAGGGAGACTGTGTGGATATTTTCCCGCCTCTTGAAAAGAACCAGCTCTACACTGCGGTGGAGCGGATCCTCGCAGCCAGGAATTCCCGGCAGGGAAGCAGGGCCTCCCAAGGAGATTTGCTCTGAAAGCCTTTCACGCCTTTGTCGAAGGCGAAGTTCAGGGCGTCGGCTTCCGCTACGCGGCCCTGCGTCAGGCCCGGCTGCTGGGCCTGCAGGGTTGGGTGAGAAATACCCAGGACGGCCAGGTGGAGGTATGGGCCCAAGGCGCTGAGGGAGCCCTGACGGACTTTCAGGAATGGCTGCATCGGGGTCCTGCCTATGCCGAGGTACGGGACCTGCGCAGTACCTGGCAGGAGCCTGACCGACGGTATAGTTCTTTTGAGATAGCCTTCTAGCTTATTTATATATAAATTTTAAGATATTAGGAGGAATCATGGAAACCGGATTGAAGAATAAGGTGGTTTTTGCCTCTGCGGCGACCGACGGCCTTGGTTTGAGCATCGCCCAGACTGCCCTCGCCGATGGAGCCCTGGTGTTCTTGGGCGGCCGGTCCAAGGAGCGTCTGGATGCTGCGCTGAAGCACCTTGAGCCTGTGGCTAAAAACTCAGGCGGCAAGGTGGCAGGCGGAATCCTGGACATGGCCTCGGCGGAATCAATAAAAACCTGGGCGGCCGAAGGGAAAAAGGCCCTTGGCGAGCCCTGGGGACTTCTGGTCAACGCAGGAGGCCCTCCCGCAGGCAATTTCCAATCCTTTACCGATGATACCGCCTGGTATACTGCCTTTGAAATCACCCTCATGTCCTCGGTGCGCCTCATCCGCGAAGTCCTGCCCTCCCTCAAGGCCAATAAGGGTTCGATTCTCGCCATCACCTCCAGTTCGGTCAAGGAACCTTGGCCCGGGCTTATTCTATCCGGCGTTATGCGCTCCGGCGTATCGAGCCTCCTCAAGGCTCTTTCGGTGGAGCTGGCTCCTTTTGGCATTCGGGTCAACAACATTGCCCCCGGTAACATCATGACCCAGCGCCTGGTCAAGCTGATCGCTCACGAGGCTTCTATCGCCGGGATAAGTCCCGAGAAGCGAAAGGCCGAGCGTGAGGGGGCTATACCCCTTGGGCGAATCGGCGAGGTACGGGAGTTCGGCAAGGTCGGCGCCTTCCTTCTCTCCCCCGCGGCCTCCTACGTGAGCGGCCAGACCGTGCTGGTGGATGGAGCCGGGTCGAAGTTTTTGTACTAAGTTAAGACCGGTAAAAAGCAGAGTCAGACTCCGGGTTTTAACTTTTTCAGACAGGATAACTGGACCTTCAGGACGGACAGGAAAAAGCTTTTGGCAAAGAGAAGAGCAGAAAGATAAAAAGAAGAGCGGCGCTTCCTTCCCTTAAAAATTTTTCCTGTACATCCTGCGCGTCGCGGAATCCAGAGCGCAACCTGAAAGCGGCTTGGTTCCCAAACTTTTTATGCAACATATCGAAGGTCCCTGATGACGAAAATTCCCTTATATCGTCGATGCGGATAAGTCCGGCTACTCTTTCAATCTGTTCCATGGTAGGTTTGATCATGTCTTTCTTTTTACGGATCCATGCCTAAAAGGGTGGGAATTTTAAATTCAGGACTAACAGTGGTTACACCGGAATTTAACCTGCTTGTTCGTGCTTGCGGTCGCGCAAGAAAGCTGCCTCTCTTCGAAATTTCCGAGACAACGCGGCATAAGCCGGCCATTGACGAAAAGCTTTTCGTGCGCCTCGCCTTTCAGCATAAAGTGGCGGCCACCGCCCTTACGGGGATGAAAATGTTGGGCCAAAACCTCCAGCCGGAGCATTCCCAAAAATTAAAGCAGTACGCGCTGCAGGCGAAGATACTCAGAGCGCTGATTCTTGAAGGCGCTGGTGTCATTACAGAGGCGCTCAGCAAGGCGGGGATTCCCTCAATCGTGCTCAAAGGCCCGGCATCGTCGCTTCAGTTATACGGGGATGCGTTGACCCGGGAATACACCGATCTTGATATTCTTATAAACCTCCCCGCCGTGGATACGGCTATTCCAATAATGTCCACGCTCGGCTATGAGGCTGCCGATTACCAGCCTGCGAAGAATGCCCGCTTTAAGGGAAGCCGGCTCATCGCACGAGGCCATCATGTGGTTTTTTGGAAGAAGGGAAGCCCCTTTCGGGTTGAGCTCCACGATCGCAGCGGATGGGAGCGGGAGCTTTTTGCCCGTGACAACATCGATGAGGTTTTCGATCGTGCCGTACGGCTTGAGCAGGAGGGAAGGGCTTTTTATTCTCCTGCCCTGCCCGATCACGCAGCCCTCATTATCGCCCACGGAACGCAGCATGCCTGGACTTTGCTGCACTGGCTGTTGGATGCGGCGGCACTAGCTGCCTGCGACAATACAGGTATGCAGAAAGACATCGCTGACCGAATTTGCGCCCTGGACATGCAATGTCAGTTTAAATTGGCCTATGAGCTGACAAGGAAGCTCTTTCCAATTGAACTGCCGCAGGCTTTAAAATTGAGCATCGGCTGTAAAGCCCCGCTGGAAAAATCCGTCGCCTTTGCCTTCGCCCGGCTGCAGACCGGGGCAGGCGATATCAGCACGATGAAGAATATGTTCGCGTTTCGATTCACCTATGCTTCTCCCTTGTTCAAAACCGCGAAAGGCAAATTCACATCCGCGGCGAGGTTATTCCAGATCCCCCTCCAGGATGCCGAAGCCCTTCCCTTGCCCCGGCCGCTGCTCTTTCTCCACCTTTTTTTACGGCCCTTTTTTGTTATGTCCCGAAGATTGAAGCGCATTCTAAAGCGAAGGTCTGACGCTCATGAATAAGTACAACTATTCGGCCTTCGGCATGGACATTCAATCAGAACTGCCGCTTCCGCTGCCTCGATCCGCTGCAACGATGTCCCTTGGGGCAATTATTGAAATAGTCGAAGGACCAGTCCCGAGCGAGCCCGATCTGCCCCATGCCATCGGCAGAATCAAATACGGCCAAATTGGCGACGCAATTCAATTCGACGTTCCCTGGGCCGCCCGCTATAGAATCGAAGGAGCTTCCAGAATTGTCGTGCAGAGGGTTCCCGGCGCCAAAGAAGACTTGGCGGGGCTCTACCTTTCCGGGCTGATTTTGGCCACCATGCTTGGCGCCCGGGGAATCATCACGCTCCATGGCTCAGCTGTCGTCACCAGCGCCGCTACCGCCGGTGCCACTGCTGTCGATACTGCCAGCGCCGGCGGCATCATCTTCATCGGCGACAAGGGAGCGGGAAAATCCACCACAGCCGCCGCCCTTACAGCCCGGGGCTACAGGATTCTCTGCGACGATGTTATCCCGATAGCAGAAGGCCCCCTGGTATATCCAGGCATTCCCCTGCCCAAGCTTCTGCCCGATGCCTACGAAAAACTCATAGGCAACCCGCGCCAAGCGCCGGAGCTCTTCGATGGAGTTTCCAAGTATCAGGTAAGCCTGCCATCCTCCGACAAGCCGGTCGCCCTGCGCATGATCATCGCCCTGGAGATCGTCCGTGGCGAATCCCTGCGCATCGAGCCTGTTCGAGGGGGGGCGAAAATTCAAAGGATATTGCAGAACACCATGTCCCTGGAGGGAATCGATGAACCAGGACTGGTGTTTGACCGCTGCGCCGCAAGGCTGGCGGCTGTTCCCTGCTACAGGGTGCTGCGCCCTGCGGGAAAACACTGCTTGGACGAGCTTATCGATGCTATAATCGAACTTGACCAGGAAGCTGAGGCGGCAAGGAGAGAACCGACGTGATCAAACTGAATGAGATGGTGAGAAAAACAGCCATTGACGGGGAAATGGTTCTCCTGGACGCCAAGAGCGGGGCTTACTACGGCCTCAATGAAGTGGGTTCCCGCATGGTGGAGCTGGCGCTGCAGCTCTCCGATAACGAGACAATCATCAAGACGATTACAGAAGAATTCGATGCCGAGGAATCCTTAATCAGAGATGATTTTGCTGAACTTATGGACACGCTTTTAAAAAAAGAGCTGATCGTCGACCGTGAGGCATGACGTGAGGCATGACGTGAAGCAAGAATCGATGGCTTTTTTATGGTTTGCCCTCGCGTTGACCGATCTCAGGCTTAGGACGCTGCCCCATTGCTGCAATAGAAAGCTTCTGATGGCGGATTCTCCTTCTCCGCGGGAAGGGATTCCAGATCTGGATTCGCCGCTGCATACTGCCGGCCGCACGGATGAAATCCTGCAGCTGGCCGAGCGTGTCAGAAGAGCCGCTTGCCATAGATTTATCTTCAATATGTCCTGCCTCCGCCAGGCGCTGGTGCTGCGTTCGCGGCTTAAGATCAGGGGGATTCCCGCCCGGCTCGTCTATGGCGCAAGAAAAAGCCAAGAAAAGTTTTTCGCCCACGCCTGGGTGGAAATTGAAGGCCTGCGCCTGGAAAGCGGCCCCGATAATTTGTTTCACAAGTTTGGTTAAAAACCGGGGTCTGACGAGCTAATTTTAAAGGCTTTTACCTTTTAAAAAGCCGCAGACCATGATTTTTAACTTTAGGAAAGATAAACGTGAAAAGTGTTAGGCAGGAACTGCGATTTTTTCTCAGGATTTTCGGCGGCAGGTGGGGCGCGATTTCCCTTTCGGTGGCGCTCTCCTGTCTCCAATCCCTCGCCGTAGTTCCCATAGCCCTTCTGGTGAATAGTGTGATCGGCACCGCCCTGCCTGCAAAGGATGGCGCCGCTCTCTTGAAGATAATTGTCGCGATCGCGGCCCTGGCCTTTGTCGGGGGCGGCTTGCAGTTGCTCAACCGGCGAATAGCGATAGCCATAATCAAGGGAAGTATCGCCACGCTGCGGACCAAGCTAATCAAGGCGCAGCTGCAGGGCAGCCGGAGCTATTACAGCCAGGAAGATCTGGACACCCTGCATTCACGCATCGTGCAGGACAGTTTCAGGGTCGACTCCATGGCCAGCGCCCTGCTGGTGTCTACCATTCCGGGAAGCCTGATCAGTCTGGGGCTGTTTTTTGTCCTCATTACGCTCAATCCCGCACTGAGCATGATCTGCCTGGCCATGGCCCCCCTGTTTGCCGCCGGCGTACTTATCATGAGCAAGCGCTTCAAGGTTCTTGTCAAAGCCTTTCATCTGGACTTTTCCCGGTACAGCAAGGGAGTGAAGTTCGTGCTGGGAAGCAACGAGCTCATCAAGATTTCC
>JAVEYV010000103.1:0-5546 GCA_034003305.1 Spirochaetia bacterium
GCATCAATCTGGCCGTATTGAGGCAGAAAGGCTTCAGCGAGCTCAGCATATCCAAGATAGAGGCTGCCCTAAAGAGTGCCTTTTCCCTGGAAAGCTGCTTCTCCCCCCATATACTCGGGTCCGAGCAAATGGAAGCCCTCGAGCTGCTGCCCGAGGAATACGAGGATCCCTCCTTCAATCTCCTGGCTCGCCTGGGCTTCAGCCCCAGCGAGATAGAGGATGCGGAGCTCTACGCCTGCGGAACCATGGGCTTGGAAGGGGCTCCCGGCCTCAAGGACGAGGACCTGACGGTGTTCGATACTGCGACACCATCGGGAAAAAAGGGGACAAGAAGCATCGACTGGAAGGCCCATATCGCCATGATGGCCGCCACCCAACCCTTCGTCTCCGGCGCGATTTCCAAGACCATCAACATGCCCAACACGGTCTGTACCGAAGATGTAAAGGGCGCCTATATGTTGGCCTGGAAATCCATGCTCAAGTCCATTGCCCTCTACAGGGACGGCTCCAAGCTCTCGCAGCCGCTTTCTGCCCTCTCGCCGGGCGTCGATATGATCGCCGATTCCATCGTCGCCCTCCAGACGGGCGAGCTGGATGAATTCGAACATGAAGAGATAGAGCTTCCCTTCGACCTGGTGCGCTCTCCCAAGGAGCCTGAGCTGCCCGGCCTGCCCGCCTCCCCACGGGGAATCCGCAAATCTTTGCCCAACCGGAGAAAGGGCTATACCCAAAAGGCGAAAATCGCCGGCCATTCTGTATTTCTGAGAACGGGAGAATACGAAGACGGCAACCTGGGAGAAATATTCCTGGACATGCACAAGGAAGGGGCTGCCTTCAGAAGCATCCTGAACTCCTTTGCCATCGCGGTTTCTCTGGGCCTCCAGTACGGCGTGCCTCTGGAAGAATACATCGACGCCTTTACCTTCACCCGCTTCGAGCCCAACGGCGTGGTGCAGGGCCACGATTACATCAAGATGGCCACCAGTGTCCTGGACTACATTTTCAGGGACTTGGCCATATCCTACCTGGACAGGCACGAGCTCGGGCAGATAAAACCGGAGGATCTGGTCTCCACCTCCCTTCAAACCAAGACCAGCAGCGGAGCGCATAAGTCGGCCTTCGACAACGGCCGATCCTCCCATCCCTCCAAGCCGGTCCAGACCAGGGTTTCCCTAGGCGTCGACGCCGCGCCGGCCTTTGTCGCCGTTTCAGAACCGCCCCAGAAAGAGGCGGCATCCAGTATTGCGGCGTCGCCGCAGCCCGCCGGCAAGGCAGCCTCCTCGATCAGCCCTTCCATCAAATCGATGCGTGCAGCCAGGCAAAAAGGATACGAGGGAGACCCCTGTCCCGTCTGCGGCAACCTCACCCTCGTGCGCAATGGTACCTGTCTTAAATGCGAAACCTGCGGTTCGACGACCGGATGCAGCTGAGCTAACTTTAGCTTATATATTATATAATACTGTTTCGATCGATCAGGCCTTTCCGTTTAATGGGAAGGCCTTGTTTATTTGTTATATTAGAGCTGCTGTACCCGAGAAATTCGCCGGTCCGGGTTACAGCGCGTCGCGTTCCACCGGCAGGGTCATGCAGCGCGCCCCACCCCCACCCCGGGCCAGCTCAATGCCCTCGAAGGTTACCGCCAGCCTGCCATAGGCATCGATCGAATCCTTGGCCTTTATGAAGCGTTCCGACGAGACAATGGCAAAACCTTCTTTAGCCAGGGCTTCGGCGGTGTAGCTATTGCAGGAATACATGAGAATCTTGCCGGGAGCGAAGGCGAAAGAATTGGCGCCCGAGAGCCACTGCTCCCGCTGCTGCTGTATCCTGTGCCCTCCTCCGCAGAGAATGGGCTTGAAGTCCCAGCCCGAGTCCTTCAATCCTTCAATGAGCGAGGGTACTTCCGAGAAATTCAGCTTTCCCCGTCTACCCGCATCTATTCGGTAAACGGAACTCCTGTGAGGCCCTGTTATTACAGGCTCATAGACCAGCGAGGCATCCCTGTCGATGACCGTAAACACCATATCCAGGTGGATAGTCGCTCTGGATTTAGGCAGATCCACCGCGAAGATCGTCAGGTCCCTGCCAAAGGTCTTGGCCGCATTTCTGGCGATCCGCTCAACCGCATAGGGGGTCGTTCTTTCCGACAAGCCCAAAGCCAGGATATCAGGGGAGATAACGATGATGTCGCCCCCCTCGACGGTTAGATAGCGGTTGCGTTCCGCAGGGCCGTCGAAGAGCAGTGCCCGGGCCGAAAAATCCGGATGATGCGTGAAGATGAACTTTGTTATCAGGGCTTCTGCCATTCGTACATCGAAGGCGGTCGCAGCCGAAACGGCGCAGTCTCCGATTACCGCGGCGCTGTCCCTCATAAAGTAGGCATTAGGCAGGGGACGGGAGATAAAACTATGCTCGTTCAGCTTTCTGGCAAGGGAATCGACGGGCGCGGCAAGGCCTTGGACAAGGGCTGAAGCCAATGCCTTGGGCTGCATTGCCATCAGGCTCTTCATCGAGCCCTGGATTGGGAAAAAGCGGGTCAGGGAGCTCAGGAATTCGAACTTATCGCCCACATCCTCCAGGCAGGTCACCAGCAGATCGAGAAGTTCGTGCACCTCGGCCACGAGTTTGATAAATTTTTTCAGCTGCAGATACTCCCCCAGCACGGCGCTTAAGGGAATTATATCGTTGTAGAGGTCCTTTTCGGCCTCGTCGGGCGTCATGGCCTCGATCTCGGGTCCCGGGCTGTGGAGTATCACCCTGCGCAGGGTGCCGATTTCACTGTCTATCGCTAAACGTGCCATAGGGAGAATTATGCATCAGAGCCGAAAAAAAATCTTCTACTCGTCCAGGGGCCCCGATTCTGCATATTGATAGGATGCCCGCCCGGATTCCTGTATTATATTGCCGGCATGCCGGAATTATCTTGCATTTATATGCAAAATATAGAATTTCTCTCTGTTTGCTATTTTTTTTCGCATCCTTGACAGGCTGAAAAAGCCGTCTGATCATGGGACAAGGCTTGATCGCATACACGGAAGAGGAGGCTTTTCATGGAGCGCAGAAGGCTGATCATCATCGGGGCGGCGGGCAGGGATTTCCATAACTTTAATGTGCGATACCGGCAGGATCCGTCGGTCGAGGTCGTAGCCTTTACCGCGGCTCAAATTCCCGATATCGACGGACGAAAATATCCGGCCGAACTCGCAGGTTCCCTCTACCCTCAGGGCATCCCGATTTTCCCCGAGGCTGAACTTCCCCGGCTTATCCGCGACCTGGACGTTCTGGAGTGCGTTTTCTCCTATTCCGATGTCACCTACGCCCATGTCATGGCCTTATCCGCCATTGTCAACGCAGCCGGAGCCAGCTTCAGCCTTTTGGGCCCGCGGGAAACCCAGATCAAATCCACAAAGCCTCTCATCGCCGTCTGCGCGGTCCGCACAGGCTCGGGAAAAAGTCAGACATCCCGTAAAATCGTCCAGATGCTCATGGCCAAGGGTTTTAAGGTTGTCGCTATCCGGCATCCCATGCCCTACGGAGACCTCAAGATCCAGAAGGTTCAGCGTTTTGCCAGCCTGGAGGATCTGGCGCGCCATCACTGCACCATCGAAGAGATGGAGGAGTATGAACCCCACATCGTGCGGGGCAACGTCATTTATTCCGGGGTTGATTACGAAGCCATACTCCGCCAGGCCGAGCAGGAAGCCGACGTCATCCTCTGGGACGGCGGGAACAATGATTTTTCCTTCTACGTGCCCGATCTTCTCATCACCGTCGCCGATCCACTGCGCGCCGGGCACGAATTGTCCTATTATCCCGGCGAGGCCTCCCTCCGCATGGCTGATGCCATCGTCATCAACAAGATCGACAGCGCGGGACCTGAAGAAATCCAAAAACTGAGGGAGAATATCGAAAGGCTTAATCCCAAGGCCATGGTTATTGACGCAGCAAGTCCTATACGGGTGGACAAGCCCGAGCTGATCAGGGGCAAGCGAGTGCTCTGCGTCGAAGATGGCCCTACCCTCACCCACGGCATGATGCGCCTGGGCGCAGGTGTTGTGGCCGCCCGAAAATACCAGGCCAGCCAGATCGTCGACCCCCGTCCCTACGTCGTGGGCAAGCTGGCAGAGACCTTCAGGATCTACCCCGGCATTGGGGCGCTCCTGCCTGCCATGGGCTACGGCAAGGAACAGATCGCCGACCTGGAGAAGACAATAGAGGCCACCGACTGCGATACCGTCGTTATAGCGACTCCCATCGACCTATCCAGGGTTGTGAAGATTAATAAGCCTACGGTGAGGGTTGAATACGAACTTCAGGAAATCGGCAAGCCAGACCTCGAAGAACTTCTGGCGGGCTTTATCGTCCGGCACCTACAATAAACAGGAGGGCTGCCCTGAATTTCAGGGCAGCCCTCCTAATGTTAAGCAACGCCGTAAAGGGGCTTTAAAGCTACACAGCCTCAGCCCGGGGAATCGCGGCGTTTTCAGCCGGCGACTATGGCTTCAGTGGGGCAAACTGCCACACAAGATCCGCAATCAATGCATTTGTCCGGATCGATCCAGCGAACGTCGTTCTTCTCGCTGATAGCGCTGACGGGGCACTCGCCCTCACAGGCTCCACAGTTCACGCAGGCGTCGGTTATCCTGTATGCCATATGTTCTCCTTGTGTACTGTACGTATGAGTTCATTCTATCACTGCTCAAGGATTGTGTGAAGTCGCAGGCTGCAACTTTTTCGTCATGGATTTAGCCCTGATCAAGCTCGAATATCTCCTGCCCGCCGCCGGGACAATCCAGTTCGAGGCGATGGCATTCCAGAAAAAGCCTGCTGCCCGCCGTCTCGCCGACTCGCCCAATTTCGGTGCCGGCGAGCGTCTGACTATTTCGCCCAGTTCCCCTACCCTTGCCGCTCAGGGCAACGTGGTCAGCTTCCGTGCTGGTCACAGTTAAAGCAGCCTGTCGGCAAACACCTGCTCCGTAAAGCACGTCGCCGAGGATGGGATGTCCGCACCAGGCCATATGGGCGCGTAACTGGTGCCTGAATCCGGCGCTAATCGAAGCTTCCCAGGCAAGACAGCCGGTAGTATCGGGCAATCCGCGACCCGACAGGTCCAACGCTCCGGCAGCAGGACTAAATACACTGCGGTACAGGTTCGGGCTCAGCTTTTTTTTCGATGAATGCTCTAGCTCGGGCGCAATGCAGGCAACTCTCTGCCCCCGCGGTCCGAAAGAACGGAAAAGGCTTTCTACAGCAAATTCCCTTCCCGAAACAACAGGGTCATCGGAGTTCCAGAAGCAGCGCGGGGGCTTGGAACCACTCAAGCCTTCTTCCTGAAGGGTTTCTTGGACCAGCAGCCAGTACCGCTTCCAGGACCGCCCCAAAGACTGTCCCTCCAGGGCATGGAAAAACAGCTCCGGCGACCGCGCAAATGCCACGAGTCCCGAGGTTTCCTTATCGAGCCGGGAAAGCATTCCAATCTCCCGCTCCGCCCTGGGGTGCGCCAAGCTCTCTTGGCTGCGGGCGCCTGTACAGTGTGTGTCTGCACAGTG
>JAVEYV010000103.1:5646-7379 GCA_034003305.1 Spirochaetia bacterium
GTCCAGGCCGGCATTGTTCGCGCCGGTACAGTGCCCGCGGGCAAAGCGCTCGCCCTGGTCAGGATACTGTTCTTTCACCCAGGAAAGCAGATCGCTTTGGAAGGGGCTTTCGGGAATTTCCAGGCCGGGGAGTTTTCTGCGGGCACCCGAAGGCAGATGCTTCCCTGCCTCAGTCGAGGCCGGTATCGAATGCATGCCCGCGGGTTTGAAAAACACTCGGAAGCTCTCGGTTTCAAAGGCCAGGAAAGGATCTGCGCGGCAAGAAAAGGGAGGATAGGAAACCCCAGGGAGAAACTCGGCCTTCACAATCCTTACCACGCCAGGCCACCTATCATACCAGGCCACCTATCATACCAGGCCGCTGTTCTGAAGCCTGTAGAGGTTCCAGTAAAGTCCCTTGCGCTTGATCAGCTCATCGTGCCTGCCCATTTCTGCGATTCTGCCCTTGGCGAGGACGATGATTTTATCCGCATGCCGTATGGTAGAAAGCCTATGAGCGATCACTACGCTGGTGCGCCCGGAAAGCAAACCCTCAATGCCCCGCTGGATGAGCTTTTCCGTCTCCGTGTCCACCGAGCTGGTTGCCTCGTCGAGAATGATGATCGAAGGCTCATGGGCCAGCACCCGGGCAAAGGAGAGCAGCTGGCGCTGCCCCTGGGATATATTGCTTCCGCCCTCGGAAAGCTCGGTGTCATATTTATTCGGAAGCGCTTCGATAAATTCGTTGGCGTGGACAGCCTCGGCCGCCAGCTTCATCTGCTCGAGGCTCACATCCTCCCCGAGGCGTATATTCTCCGCAATGGTTCCCGAAAAGAGAAAGACTTCCTGGGGCACAGGCTGAATGTTCGTCCTCAAGCCCTGCAAGGGGAGTTCCTTCACCGGGAGTCCGTCGATCCGAATTTCTCCCTTCTGAATATCCCAAAAACGGGTAACCAGGTTGGCGATCGTGGTCTTGCCGGCGCCGGTATAGCCTACAATCGCCACCATCTGCCCGGGATCCATGGTAAAGCTTAAATCCTTCAAGACCCATTCATCTTCCTTGTAGGCGAACCAAACCTTGTCGAATTCTATATGGCCCCTGATTTTAGCCGGCATGGGAAGACTTGGCTTGTCGGGAATCGTCTCGTCGGCGTCCAATAGCGTGAAGATTCGCTCCCCACCCGCCATGGCGCTCTGCAGAAGAATGTATTTTTCCGATAGGTCCTTGATCGGCGAGTAGAACATATTGATCAAGTTGACGAAGGCGATCAGCGTACCCAGGGAAATAGAATGGGAGAGATAGAGCCAGGCGCCGACGCAGAGGCTTAGGGCAGTGGTCAGGGTAGCCATAAAATCCACTGCGGGCCTGAAGGCTGCGAATACATACATTTCACCCAGGTTGGCTTTTTTCAAATTCTCGTTATGCCCTGCGAACTCGGCCTTGGATCGTTTCTCCCGCCTGAAAAGTTTAACCACCTCAACGCCCGAGATGTGTTCCGAGATGTAGGAATTCACCTTACTGGTCCAGTGCCGCTGGTTGCGGAAGGCGTCCCTGGCTCTTTTTCTCGCTATGTTGGCCACGACCAGGACAATAGGCAGGGATGCGGTAACCACCATGGCAAGCCGTACATCGAAGAAATACAGCACCGCCAGGGCGCCGGCCATGATCGACGCATCCTTGATAAAGGCCGAGAGCACATCGGTAAAGAACTGGTTTATCGTTTCGACGTCGCTGGTCATGCGGGTAACCAGGC
>JAVEYV010000104.1:0-7334 GCA_034003305.1 Spirochaetia bacterium
GAGGCGTGGCGAAACCCAAGGGCGGTCGCGATGTCCCTGAGGGTCGCCGAAGCATAGCCCTTCCGGGAAAAGAGAATTTCCGCAGCCTCAAGAAGGCTTTCGTAGTTTTTACCTGTCGCGCCGCTCATTATTTTGTCGAATTCCTTTATTAATCTACCAACATGTAGGTAGTATTCAAAATATAATATAATAGAATTTCTTAATTTATGGCAAGAGTCCTTTGGTTCCAGTATTCTCTGGGTACTTTTGGATGAGGTGATCCCGATAGAAGTGGATCTGGAAGTGTTTATGCTTGTCTTCTATTAGAAAATTCCGATATAGTCTTGATAGAGTAAGGAGAAAATGATGGCTGAGAAGAAAAGTGTAAAAATCGATAAGACCGCGCCCGCGGCGAAGCCTAAGGCAGCCGCTGCAGCGAAGCCCATGGCCGCTTCCGGCACGGCCTCCAAGAGAACAGAACCCAAGAAACCCGCTGCCAAGAAGACCGTGCCGCTGCTCAGCGTCGACCAGCTTGAAAAGGAAATCCGAGCTCAGGCCCTGAAGGTGTATGAAAACCGCCAGGCCAAGGGACTGGCAGGCGACGAGCTCTCTGACTGGCTGGAAGCAGAAGTCGTTATAAAGAAAAAATTTAAGCTTTGATAAGCCGCCTCACTGCTTTAACTCCGCGGTATCCGCGGCGAAAAGAACGGCGGTTTTTCGGGCGAGCTGCCGCGCCTGCTGTATCTTGTAGATTTCCTCCACGGCGAACTGAATTTTTGTGACTACATTTTTCCTGGTAATAGGGTAGATGTAAAAAGTATCATCCAGGGTGGATAGGTCAATGCAGTCGCCCTTTCCCTTGTAATCGTACTCGATATGGAGGCTGTAGAGAGACAGGGATTTCTTTTCAAGGCGGTAGCTTTCGCCTTCGGTCTCCCGCTCCAGGAGAAAACCTTCGATGGAATGGGTCAGGGTAGCCTCGCCTAAGCGTATGTAGCCTTTTGCGTTGGGCAGCGAGTCTACGATCACCTGATCCTTGAAAAAATATTCGCCCTTCTCTATCTGCTTTCTCACCTGTGTACGCTGCCATTCGAACCAATCGGGAATGTGGGAAAACTCTGTCTTGCCCACGACGGCCGAAAGCTCGCCCAGTTCGCTCATCTTCCAATGTTTGTGGCAGCTGCCGCACCAGAGTTCGTCCTTGTCGGAGTCCATCATGGATTCGACATGGCAATGGGGGCATTGGTAGAGAATCCTGTGCAAACCCTTGGCCCGGTCGGGAAAATCGATGACTATGTTGTTCTCTTTCTGCCAGCGGTATTCATCGTATGTGAAGATTTCATTGACCAGCTTGTTTATATCGGCGACGCTGGTTTTTTCGATTTGCTCCGGCGTGAGCAGCTTGGTCATGGTGACTTCCAGAGGGCAGTCCCGCTTGTCCAGGTTCCACTGGGGCTGAGAAAGATAATTGCCGTGCTGAATAAAGCTGACCACCGGTACTTTGAACATTTTTATCAATTTGCCCAGTGATTCGGGCAGCACCGAATTCGTCCCGCAGTAGGAGTACCGAGCCTCGGGGTAAAGGGCGAGGGCGGCCTTGTTTGTCTCCAGCGAGTACCGCATGTGGCGCAAGAGCAGAATATCGTCGGTGAATTTGCGTTTGCAGATGCAGCCCACCTGGCGCAGCAGCCACTCGTTGATTAAAAAGCCGTCGATTGCCACCACGTAGTTGGCTCCAAAGGGAAAGAGTGCCCGGGTCGCAACCTTGAAATCCACAAAGGCCATGTGGTTGGAGAGAAAGAGATAAGGAGGCTTTAATCCTTTCATGCCGATCTTGTTGACTTTCAGATTCCGTTTTTTTGTTTCGGGATAACTTAGAAAAAACGCCAGCAAGGTCCACATAAAGCTCTGGCGCAAGGGCTTCCGCAACATATCGAATTTATGGATATCTTTCACTTTTTCCCCTTCGGTGTGGAATAGCCTACCCTACCGATTGTCGTGTACGATCCCTGTCATGTCAACAAAAACTAACTGCATCGAAGCTTGTTGACAAGTCAGGGCCTGAGTTTATTATTGGGGCGAAAGGAGCCGCCTGTGTTGAACCTTAAAATCAAGAAATTATACGCCATCGATCCGCGGTCCTGGGAACATCCGGCGGACAAGGCGGCGCTGAGCGTTGTCCAGCAGCTCAAGGGCTTGGATGAACTGGCTAAAAAGCTCATATCCGCCGCGACAGAACGGGGCTTGCGGCTGGAAGTGCTGGCCTCCAACGTCAAGGTGAGCGCCAATCAGTTTCCCCGCCTGAATACGCTGATGGACGACATTGTGGAAACCTTCGACTGGGATTATCGCCCGGAGCTCTATGTATGTCAGAATCCGATGTTCAACGCCGGCGCCTTGGGAGTCGATAAACCCTTCATCACCATAAATTCCTCCCTGCTTCGCCATTTCGACGAGACCGAGATAAAGGCGATTCTGGCACACGAGATGGGCCATATTATGAGCGGCCACAGTCTTTATAAAACCCTCATCTGGTATCTTTCCAACATTTCCTTAAGCTTTATTCCCATGGGAGAACTTATAAAGAGCGCGGTTTGGGCCGCTCTAATGGAGTGGAACCGGAAAAGCGAGCTTTCCTGCGACAGGGCCGAACTTCTGGCGGTGCAGGATGAAACGCCTTCCTATAATATTCTCATGAAAATGGCCGGCGCCGAGGACCTTTCCCAGGTTAACCTTAACGATTTCTTTGCCCAGGCCGAGGAGTACGAATCCCAGAAGACTGTGTTGGATTCGGTACACAAGATTTTCGGACAGATGAAGCTCTCACACCCCTATCCGGTGGTGCGCCTGGGCGAACTCAAGACCTGGGCTTCCTCAGGGGCTTACACATCGATACTGAACGGTGATTACCTCCGAAGGGGAATGGAAGGCGAAAAAAACCAGGAAGATATGAAACAGGGGTATCAGTATTACAGAGAAGAGTTCAAGAAAAGCGAGGACCCCATAGTCAAGGTCATAAACAGCATGGGCGAGGGCATTGAAAAAGCCGCGGGGAATCTGGAGGAGAAGATACGGGAGATATTTAAACTCTAGGCTCCGCTACCGTTCCTGCCGGTACGCAGAGCCTGTCCAGGTATCGCGCGACGCCTCTAGACATCGCTCGGCGCTGCACAAGCTCGGCGCTGCACAAGCTCGGCATTGCACAGGCTCGGCGCTGCACAGGCAGGACTGTAGGATATATCAGGGCGACGGGGGCGGGCCTTTTTGGATTCCGTAGGGCCAGGATGAAATTGCTCCCAGGTCGAAAATCTTCTTATATCCCAGTGAAGCCAGACTTTGGGCGGCTATTTCGCTGCGCCTTCCGCTGCGGCAATACACGATCACAGTTCTGGTTTTATCCATTCCAATAGCTTTGGCGGCGGTTGCCGCGCTGATCTGGTCATAGGGAAGGAGCAGCGCCCCGCCGATATGGCCTTCTTTGTATTCTTCCAAGGTTCGCACATCTAAAATGATGAGGTTTTCCTTTGCGTCCATCATCTCCTTGAGCGACTTGGGCCTGATGCGCGATACCTGCGCCTGGGCGGAAAAAGCCATTACTATCAGTCCTAGAAGAATGAGGATCAAGCTTCGGGTTGGTCTATGCATATGTCTGTCCGCTTCCTTTTGTTTCAGGCCGCTCATAATGGCAGATTCGACAAATGCCGTCTTTATAAGGGCTTAAAATATTACGTTTTATTAATATAATTAGAATTTGGCGTGCGGACAAGACAGGATCGCTCGCTTGTTTCCCCGGTTCCTGGACACTAGTATTATGTAACTATGGAAAAAATAAAGCTGGGTGTGAGCGCCTGTCTCCTCGGGCAGGAAGTGCGCTACGACGGGGGTCATAAGCACGATCGCTACATAACGGATACCCTCGGACCCTTCTTCGATTTTATACCTGTCTGCCCGGAAGTCGAATGCGGACTGCCAATTCCCCGGGAAGCCATGCGTCTGGTGGGCGATCCGGCTGCTCCACGGCTGGTGACGAATAAAACTGGAATAGATCATACCCAAAGGATGCTCGCCTATGCTCAAGGCCGGGTTGAAGCCTTGGCCGGGAAAGAACTCTGCGGGTTTATATTCAAAAAGGATTCGCCCAGCTCAGGCCTTCATAGGGTCAAGGTGTACGGCGAGGGTGGAATTCCCGGAAAGAGCGGCCGAGGTCTTTTTGCCGCAGCGTTTACGGCGCGTTTTCCCCTTGTCCCGGTTGAGGAGGAAGGAAGACTGAACGACCCTGAGCTCAGGGAGAACTTCATAGAGCGGGTATTCGCGTATAATCGGCTGAAAGCCTTGCTCGCCGGCTGTACGGGCAGCCGGTCCAAGGGCCTGGGCGCCCTGGTGGAATTCCATACCGCCCACAAGCTGCAGCTCATGGCTCACTCGGTGCCCCTGTACCGGGATCTGGGAGTCCTGGTGGCTCAAGCAAAGGGCAAAGACCTGACCGGGTTGCTGCAAAGCTACGAGGAACTCTTCATGAAGGCCCTCTCCTTTATGGCAACGGTCAAGAAAAACTGCAATGTCCTCTCGCACAGCATGGGCTACTTTAAAAAGGACCTGAGCGCCGACGAAAAGGCGGAGCTTGTGGAGATCATCGATCAGTACAGAAACGGCTTTGTGCCGCTGATTGTTCCGATTACGATTATCCGGCATTATGTGCGCAAGTACGGCGAATCCTATCTGGAAGGCCAATTATATTTCAGACCCCATCCCGCGGAACTCATGCTCAGAAATCACGTATAATCACGATTCGGAGGTTGAAGATGAAAGAACTGCAAAATAGGCTGCACATACCGACCGGGCGCCTGGACGCGCTGAACGGCTTGCTGATCGATCCGGAGGCGCCGGTGATCAAGGAATTTTTAGCCATCGTCTCGGCCTATGGAACACCGGAGGAGATAAACGCAAAAGCTGCGGCGGCCAGAAAGCCCGAAGCCCTGCTGAAAAAAGTCGAAGCGAAAAACAAGGACTATCTTGCCGACCTTGAATGGCTTATGAGCATGCGGGGAAAAGGCGCCTTCGTGGGCATGGGCGAGTACAGGCGGAATATCCTGGGCTCGGCCGCCGCCCCGGTGGATCACTCCACGGCTGTTACCCTGGAAGTCTCGGCGCTTCAGTACTTTCCCTGGATACGACCCATGTGCGAACGGGCTATCCGTGATCGGAACCTGGTTCCGGGCCGCTTTATCGCGGTACGCAAGATGAAGGAATCAGAGGCCGACGGCGACCTGCCTGCGATCCTGGCCGCGGTGGACATTATGGGCTCATCCTTCGTCGAAACTCTGGATACCAAGGGAACCGATGGCTCCAACCCACACCTGGGCGGACCCGCCACCATCACCGGCTATTTCGGCGGCATCGGCCAGCCCAACGAGCATGCCTTGGCCTGGGTAAAGGAATTCCTCCACTACTACACGAACTACGGCGTTCAGGACGTGCTCAATTTCAACGCCGGCACAATCTTCCTGGGATTCCTCCTCTATAAACTGGGAGTGGACATTCATTTCAAGATCTCGGTCTTCTTCGGCTCGGACAATCCCTACCATGCCCTCTGGATAATGACAGCGGCCAAACTTTTTAGCCGGGACGACGGATCCACTCCCCTGGTGGGCTTCAACTGGTCCAATTCGGTGAACAATGCAACCATCGAAGCGAGCTCCCTCGTTCGAAAATCCCTGGGATTCGAGAATTGCATCCGCTTCGAGCACCATATCACCGAAACCTACCGCAGCATCGTTATCCAGCCCTACAATAAAAGGGACGAGCTGCTGGATGTGGCCGCCAAGGTGCCGAACATCTCGGCCAAGCACGAGGGTGCCGATCCCGAACTCGAGGCAAAGCGGAAACACAGCTCGGACATTCTTGATTACTTCAGGGATAAATCCGAGGTTATCGCCTCGGGCGACTGGGACAATCTGCAGCAAAATTTCATGGACAAGGTGGAAGCCTGCAACACCACGGCGGAAAAACTCACTAAAAAAGGAATCGGCGTCGTCCCCGCCCATAATTTGCACAAGGGCGCCTAAGTAAAGACTCTTCGAAAGAAGGGCGCCGGGCTAGGAGGGGAAACGCCGGGCTAGGAGGGGGAGCGTCTGACCTGTTCGGGAAGCGTCTGGCCTGGTCGAGCTATTGCGCTCAATCCTCCAGACGCAGGCTGAAGCACTCTCCCCAGCCTTCGATTAAGACAATCCTGCCCGGAGCGAGCGTAAAATCCGGGCCGGGCAGGATATCGATGCTGAACTTGACCCCCGGCGGGGCTGCTGCGGGTTTATAATGATCGGCGTGGCGGGCCATATCAGCCAAGCCTGCAGGCAGGTCCGGGCTGGCCGCATCGGTCGGGCCGGCCGCGTCGGTCAGCCCTGCAGGATCGGCCAGCCCCGGCGCCCTGATCCAGCCCACATGCGACGCCGCCTTTCTGGTAAAGCCTATTCGACTTTCGATTCCCATAAATTTGAGGTAGCGCTGGGCTTTGAAGAGCCAGCGCTCCGGGTAGTATCCTTTTTTATTGATGAGCCTGAAACTCAGTTCTCCCCATTCCGAAGGCAGGTCGGAGCATAGCCCGGCTTGGTCCGAGCCATACCTGCGGGCGCTTTGGCCGGTTACGCAAAGGCAGGAAAAAGCGGAGGAATCGTGAAAACTGCGGAGCAGGGCCGACTCGAGGCAGGCGCTTATGACGATCTGCCTAAGTCCTTGGGGCGCCGCTGCCGCCAGTTCAAGCATCGATTCGCGGATCATAAGCCCTCCTCATTCCAGGGCAGTTCGGGGATTTCTGCTTCGCCGATTTGTTTTCCTGCGGACCGACGGTTGGCCGCTAATATCGACAGGGCTTTTGCGGCCTTGATAAGCCGCGGCCGGCCCGAACGCTCCGCCATTGCCCGTACTTTTGCAGGATCGAGGTTTGGAATGCCAGGAATACTTTCAGGTCTGGAAGCGCCGATTATCAGCCCGAGGCCGGTCAGTCGCGCCGCATCCCATTCTCCGCCCTCGATAAAACAAAGATCGAGAAAGGCTTTTTCAGGCAAAGCTATCCTGGGGAGCGAGGAACGGCCCAATTGCTCCTTCAGGCTCCCATTCTCGGGAAACTCTGCCGGCTGGACAGCTGAGGCCACGGGAAGCGCTGTCGTGCCGAAGAGCAGGTCCCGGGGCAGGGTGACGTAGGAATAAGTGCCGAAGGAGTTTTTAAAAACTCGAGCCGGTCTGGCGGTAACCGAACAGTACTCGCAGCCCGGCGCCTTGCCCAGCAAGCCCCAGAAACCAAGCGCCCAACGTCCGCTCAAATACGAGGGGGGGTAGATAGCATTTGCCAGTCCGGGGCC
>JAVEYV010000105.1:0-7332 GCA_034003305.1 Spirochaetia bacterium
GAATAATGCTGGGAAGCCAGCTCGCGGTATTCGCCGTTCTTGCCCTTACGGGAAACCCCTGGATATTCGCGGTTCTGCTCTGCTGGATACTCCTCTGTTACGGCGGCGGCTTCGGGACCATGCCCGCGACAATCTCCGAGCTTTTCGGCGCCGGCAGAATGACGGTCATATACGGAGTGGTGCTCACAGCCTGGGCAGCCGGTGGCGTGGTTGGTCCTCAGATCACTGCCTTTATCAAGGATAACTTTCCCGAACGAGCCTCTTCTCTCTCGTTTATCGTAGGAGGGGTCTTTGTAGCTTTGGGGTTCCTCACCTCGCTGTTTATCGGGCGAAAGCGGAAACCCGAAACTAGTTCCTCGAACCTTGTTGGAAGAACAAACAAAGCCTAGCGTTGTTTCCGGCTTACTTCTCCTGCAGGGCCTTGAGGACCCGCTCAGGAGTAAAGGGAGTCTGGGTCAGGCGGATCCCCGCGGCGTTGAAAACCGCGTTGGCAATGGCAGCCGGGGGGCTGTCGATGCTCACCTCGGCTACCGATTTAGCTCCGAAGGGACCTGAGGGTTCGAAGCTGTCGGCAAATTCGACAACTATCGCCCCAATATCTTTGCGGGAGGGGATTGTGTAATTGCGAAGACTGTTCGTCATGAGTCTGCCCTTTGTGTCATAGATTACGTTTTCAAAAAGCGCCATGCCGATTCCCTGTGCAATTCCGCCCTCAACCTGAATCCTTGCCAGCGCCGGATTTATCGCCACGCCGCAATCGACCACGGCTATATATTGTACAATGTCTACCTTCCCGGTGCCGGTATCGAGCTCTATTTCCGCAAAGCCCGCCACATAGGGTGGAGGCGACTTGGGCCCCGAGAAGGAGGCAGTAGCATTGAGGGTGGCCATCTTTTCGCCGTCGTGATAAAGAGTATCGAGGCTTAGCGACTCAAGGTCTTGAAGCTCACTTCCGTCGGTCTTATAAAATTTTTGTTTGTAAAATCGCACATCGTCAGCAGACAAAGAATGACGTTGCGCGACTGCATCAATCAGAACCGATTTCATCTTTTTAGCAGCGGCGAGAACCGCGTTGCCCGACACATAGGTTGTGCTGGACGCATAGGCACCCACGTCAAAAGGCGTATGGTCGGTATCCGATGCGTAGACATTTATTGACGAGAGCGGCACGCCTAATTCCTCGGCGGCAATCTGGGCTAGGATTGTGTCGCTTCCGGTTCCCAGATCGGTGGCTCCGATGCGCAGCTTGAAGCAGCCCCCATCCTGGAGTTCGATGCTGGCGGAACCCATGTCGACTAGGGGGATACCGGAGCCCTGCATGGCAATAGCCATTCCTTTGGCTCTTATCCTTCCTGGAGCGATTTCCCTGGCCAAGGGGCCGTCATCCCAGCCGATGAGCTCCCTGCCGCGGGCTACGCAGTACTCCAGCTTGCATGACTCGAAGATCATATCAACGCCTTCCCTGCCCTCGCCCATCACTCTATAGACATCGCTGCTCTCGCCTTCCCTTACCATATTGAGGTTGCGCAGCTGGATGGGATCCATCACCAGGGCATGGGCCAGTTCGTCGATCATGGATTCCAGGGCAAAATTGCCCTGGATAGCCCCGTAGCCCCGAAAGGCGCCTGCGGATCGCGTGTTGGTGTAGACAACCTTTCCGCCAAAGCGCACCGCCTTGATCTTGTTGTAGAGCGGGAGGGTCTTGGAACCTCCGACCATGAAAACCGTAAGCGCATGTTCGCCGTAGGCGCCGGTATTGGAAAGCACCTGCATGTCGATTGCCCTGATTTTGCCGGTCTTGTCCGAGCCGATTCGCATGTCGATGCGCATTTCGTGCCTGCAGAAGGTGGCTTCAAACACCTCCCTCCGGCTCAGGGTACAGCGGGCGGCTCGTCCGGTTGCAAGGCAGACCAGGCTCACGAAGGGCTCGACGTGGATCTGCTGTTTTCCGCCGAATCCCCCGCCGATCCGGGGTTTTAAAACGCGAATCCGCGAAAGAGGAAGGCGAAGGGCTTGTCCGAGAAGACGCCGTGTATGAAAGGGATTCTGGGTACTCGTGCAGACCACAAGGCGCTGGTGCAAATCCAAGTAGGCGAAGGCAGCGTGAGGTTCCATGGCCACATGGGCCTGTGACTGGGTTTTAAAACTCCTGGACAGCACGAGGTCGCTGGATGCCAGCGCTCCCTCCAGGTCGCCCAGCTCCATGGAATAGGAAGCGGCTATGTTTCGCTTCGGTTCGAAACCGATGGGGAACATGTCATGAATCTCCGGTTCGGGATGAATGACCCGAGGATTGTCCGCTGCCGTCTCAAAATCCAGGAGGGGCTCGAGGATTTCGTACTCCACCTTGATAAGGGAAAGCGCCGTATCCGCGATCGTTTCGTCCTCCGCGGCAACGACAGCGACCTCATCGCCTACGAAGCGCACAATTCTGTCCAGGATAAACCTGTCGTGGGGACTGGGCTCGGGGTGTCCCTGGCCGGCTCTGGTATAGGGAATCCGGGGTACGTCCCTCCAGTCGAGTACGCAAGCCACTCCTTCCAGGGCCAGGGCTTGGCTTTTATCAATGGAGACGATTCTGGCAAAGGCGTGGGGACTGCGAAGCAATTTGACGACCAGGGCATCGGCGGGAGCCAGGTCGTCGGTATAGGCCGGTTTTCCCTGAATCAGGGCTAGGGCGTCAATCTTGGCAACGCTGTGGTTGACAACGGAAAAAGTCTTACTCACTCCGGGCCTCCCAATACTTTTTCAGGGCCCTCATGTGACCTTGGTAGCCTGAACAGCGGCAGAGATTCCCCGCCAGGTAATGGCGGGCTTCTTCCTCGTCGAAGCGCCTCAGCCCCCTGGCGCGGAATTCCTTCTCCATTGCCAATGCCATGAGGACAAAGCCGGGCGAACAATAGCCGCATTGTTCGGCGCCCTCGGCGGCTATGAAGGCAGCCAGTTCAGCGGATTCTTTTTTAAGTCCCTGAATCGTCGTGATCGATCTTCCTTCGGCTTTCGCAGCGAATAGGGAACAGGAGGCAACCGGCACTCCGTCCAGGAGGATTGTACAGAGGCCGCAATTGCCCGTGCCGCAGGCTTTTTTAACTTCCTTGTACCCCGCAGCCCTCAGAACATCGGCCAGGACATCGCCGGGTCCGCATTCCAGGCGAACCGCCTTGCTGTTGATCCTGCAGTTAAGCGTCATAGGCGCAGCCTCCTATCGCCCTGGTCACAAGAACAGGGCAGACCGAGCGCCGGTATTCGGCGCTTGCCCGTAGATCATCGCCAAAGGAAAGCTCCTCCGCTGCGAGCAGTCCTGCCTTTCTCGAACTCACTTCATCGGGGTTCTCAGCCCCAGTCAGAAAGGATCCCGCTTTTAGAGAAAGCGCCGCAGCCTTTGGCCTGGCCCCGACGGCAATTCTCCAACCGGCCTTGGAGCGGGCAGCGCAGACCGAAAGAACGGGGAAGTCGTTGGCAGCCTGGCGCAAACACTGGTATGCAGCCTTGGCGTCCCGGGGAATTAAAATTTTCTCCAAAAGAAACGCTCCGCCGGGAGGAGAGTCCAGATAGGATGCAAGGCTCTTTGTTCCGTTTTTATAGAAGACGAGTGAGGCATCCAGGGCCAGGAGAAGGACTAACAGTTCTGAAAAACCGTATCGCCCGGCAACGTTTCCGCCCGCGGTCACGATGGTGCGAATCTGGACACCGGCGATGCCGCCCAAGGCTCTGGCAAAAAGTGGGCCAAAGATCTCGGCCAAGAGCTCCGATGTTTCCATATCCCGCGCCGTAGTCATGGCCCCAATAACGACGTATTCCCCTTCGGTCTTTATAAAGCGAAGTCCCAGTTCGGAGAGATCGACGCCTGAGGCCAAGCTTTTTCTGCTCGTCAGGGTCCACGCCCCTCCTGCAAGGGGAGTGGCTCCCTGCTTGACCATCAGGTCATAGGCCTCGTCCAGGCTGGTCGGCCGGTGATAGCTGATAATCTCCATCTTAGCTCCTTGCCTGGAGTTTACCCTGTCCTTATCCAGGCTGCAAGAAAAACCTGGAAACAAAACGAGTCGAAAAGTGATGCTTCAATCCGGTACAGATAGGCCTTCATGTGTAACAAAAATGAACACTGCGGGATCAGCGGCTGCCCGACTCAGCCCTTTCCAGGCCTGTTCTGTCCCGTGGAGGACCGCGCCATACCTGAACGGAGACTGAAGCCTATGAAGAAATTGCTTTCGCTTCGATCATTTAAGGATATCAATCGATGTTTTTTTATTATAAATCGTGTTTACGTCTCAGTAAGGCACATAATTTGCATATATATTCACGGCAGGTGCACGTTCAATGAAGGCTTTTGCTTTGACATTAGCCCTGAGCGGTACTACAATCACTTTCAGGAGGCGACAATGAAACGTTCGCAGAGATTCCTGGTTCTTGGTATTGCCCTGGTGTTTGCCCTCTTGGCAACCCAGGCCTTTGCCGCGGATTTCAAACCCAAGGCGGAGTACACAATGCAGGTCAACGTTGGCCCGCTCTATGACTGGGGCGTTGGAGCCCAGCGCTGGGCCGATCTTATCAAGGAAAAGACCGGCGGTAAGGTCAATGTGAAGCCCTACTTCGGGTCTTCGTTGCTGGCCGGAAAGCAGACTAACTGGTATCAGGCTGTTGCCGACGGAGCCATCGACTTTGCGGTGGAGTCCACGATCAACGCATCCGGCACAATCCCTGCACTCAACCTCTTCAACCTTCCCTTCTTTATGCCCAGCTACGACGCTGTGGACAAGATCGAGAACGGAAAGGCCGGCAAGATGGTCATTGCGGAGCTGGAAAAGGGCGGCCTTAAGTTCCTGGCCTGGGGCGAGAACGGCTACAGGCAGATCACCAACTCCAAGAAGGAGATCAAGAGCCCCGATGACATGAAGGGACTCAAGTTCCGCGCCGTCGGATCGCCGATCTTCATCGACATGTTCAAGGCGCTGGGCGCCGATGCCACCATGATGTCCTGGGCCGATGCGGTAACCGCATTCCAGCAGGGCGTCGTCGACGGACAGGAGAACCCCAAATCCGTTCTCACCGTCGTCAAGATCTGGGAATACCACAAGTACCTGACCAACTGGGGCTATGTTCTCGATCCCCTCGTCTTTGTAGTAAACGCCAGAGTATGGAAATCCTTCCCCGAAGACATTCAGAAGGCTATCGCCGAAGCTGCCCTCGAGGCCGGCGAGTATGAGAAGGCGCTGGCCAGGGCCTACCTGGACGGTACCAAATCGGCCGACAAGCTCAAAACAAAATATGGAGTGACGGTTGAGGACGCTTATGCCGTAGCCCGGTCCAAGGGCATGGTCATTACCGACCTTACTCCCGCCCAGTTCAAGGTATTCAAGGACAAGCTGGCCCCGGTATACGACGCATGGGTGCCCAAGGTAGGCAAGGCTATCGTCGACGCGGCGATAGAGGACATGAAATAATAGTATAGTATCGCTGTTCTTTGTATTTTGGCGGCTGGAAGATTTTTGAAAAAATCTTCCAGCCGCCTATTCCTGAGCCAAACCTTCGTTCCGCAAACAGAACCAAGCGAGGGTTGCCTCATATCCGGAGCAAGCAATGGCCGAAAAGAAGAAATTTTATTTGGATGAGCTTTTAGGCGCCTTTTTTTTGGCGATCATGTCGCTCATCACTTTCGTCAACGTGGTAAACCGCTATCTTTTCTCCAAAAGCCTGGCCTTCAGCGAGGAAGTGGTAGTCAACCTTTTTGTCTGGATAAGCCTTTTAGGCGTTTCCATAGCCTTCCGCAGAGGCAGCCATCTGCAGATGACAAACCTCTACGACAAGTTCTCCCCACAACTCAAGCGGATTTCCATCGCTGTTTCGGGAGTCATAGGCGTAATCATATTCGCGTTTCTCATCTATAACTCTTCCAGAGAAATCTATAAGAACATGACCTTTTACCATAGCATATCGGATGCCCTGGGCATTCCCACCTGGATATACAGCCTGGGAACACCGGTCTTTTCCCTCTTTGTGATTAAGGAAATAATCTCCAGCACCCTTAGGGGAATCAAGAAAAGCACTGCCCAACCGACCACGGCAGGCAACGTGGAAGGGGGTAAATGATGGCTGCCTTAATTGTATTCGGCGTTTTTGTAGTGCTTATTTTTATCGGCACGCCCATCGGCATTTCCTTGGCTACCGCAGCCATGGGGGCCATCCTGAACTTCGATCTCGGCACCGCCATGATATCCAGAAACTTCGAGGCGAACATCGCCAAGTTCCCCCTGGTGGCCATTCCCTTCTTTATCCTGGCCGGCGTGCTCATGGAAAAAGCCAAGATTGTGGATGGCATATCCAAATTCGTTATCCTGGTCGTAGGCAGGGCAACCGGCGGTCTTGCCATCGCTGCGGTCATAACCTGCATTTTCTGGGGAGCTATCTCCGGATCGGGGCCGGCCACCGCGGCCGCTCTGGGTCTGGTCTTTATCCCCACCATGATCAAGCAGGGCTACGACAAGTATTTTTCAGCAAGCGCGATTGCGGCTGGAGCGGGCTTATCGATCATCATACCCCCTTCTATCGCCTTCATCGTTTACGGAAACCTCACCGACGTGTCGGTGGGCGCCCTCTTCTTGGGCGGCATTGTCCCCGGCGTGATTGTCGGATTGTTCCTGATTTTAACGGTGTATCTCACCTCGAAGAAGAAAAATTTCAGGGGCGAACTGCAGCGTGGCAGCCTCAAGGAGATTGGCAAGGCGTTTTTAGGCGCCTTCTGGTCTCTCTTGGCACCGGTTATTATTCTTGGCTCCATCTATGCAGGCATAGCTACGCCTACGGAATCGGCAATAATGGGCGTCTTCTACGCCCTCTTCGTAGGTCTCTTCGTCTACAGGACCATAACCTTCAAGTTGCTGATCTCCGCCCTTTCGGACACGGTTGTCGCATCGGCCACTGTCATGCTGGTCGTGGCCATGGCAGGCATCTTCTCCTGGGCCGCTTCCACACTGGGAGTCATCGACGCCGCCGCGAATCTGGTGTCGAGTCTCACCACCAACAAACTGGTATTCCTCTTACTCATTAACGTGGTAATGCTCATCGCCGGCATGTTCCTGGACGCCATTTCCATCACCTACGTCTTCATGCCCATTATTCTCCCCGTGCTTCTCAAACTCCAGATCGACCCCCTCTTCTTCGGTGTCGTACTCGTAGTGGCCTTGGCGATTGGGCAAATAACGCCGCCCGTTGCGGTCAACCTCTATGTGACTGCCAACATTATCAAGAGCAATATCAGCAACGAAATGGTGAAGTATGTTATTCCCATGGTGATTGTTTCGATTCTCGCACTGCTGGTTATCACGCTCTTTCCAC
>JAVEYV010000106.1:0-7325 GCA_034003305.1 Spirochaetia bacterium
CCGCCACGGGGTGGCCCGAATCGGCGAGCTGGACTCGGATCTGGTGCTTGCGTCCGGTTTCGAGACTCAGTTCGACAAGTGAATAGCGCGCTCCTGCCTCCAGGAGTTTCCAGCGGGTTATCGCCCTCAAGGCGCCGGGGGCACCCGGTTTGGTGGAATACATTGTGCCGCCGCGATTCTCCACGAGCCAACTGTCGAAGACGCCGCTTTCGCCCTGCATACGGCCTTCGACAACGGCGGTGTAGCCCCGCTCCTTAACCAACTCGTTCCAATTGCCCATAAGGCGTTTTTTAGCCGCGGCGTGTTTTGCGAAAACCATGACTCCCGAGGTGTCCCGGTCGAGGCGATGCACGACGGCTACCCTTCCTTTGGGATTCATCCGCTGGATATGGGCTGTCACGATATCGTAAAGGCTTTTGCTTCTTGATCCTTCGGGCGCGATGACAGAGAGTCCTTCGGGTTTTTCGATGACGATGATATCCTTGTCTTCGAAAATAAATTCGATGCCGCGGTTTCGTCCGACCGCCGGACCGCGCCGTTGCGGGCCGGGTTCTTTCCGTCCGCGCATCGCGGATTCATGCCGCTGAGAATCTTCCTGGGGCGGCTTGCGGTTTTCATAGCCCCGCCGCCTGGGTTCTCGAGGTTTTTCCTGATCTTCCTGTCTCCGACGCATAGGCTATAGTACAACGCAATTATTGGATGGACTATATAGATGGCGGGCTGGTTGCCGTAAAATTGACCAGCGAGTAGGATTATGCCAAGGAGCTTTATATGGTAATCGAACGTTCCAACTTAAAGACAGAGCTTAAATCCCGGATGAGGGAAGGGAAGGGAGAGGTTTCGATCACCCCTCTCGGCGGCGCACAGCTTCAAAAGCACCTGCGGCTCCTGTCGGAAATCACCATCCCGCCTGGCTCGAGCATTGGACAGCATCCCCATGTGGCTGAGACTGAGTATTATATTATTCTGGAGGGCTCTGCCCTGGTGGATGACAATGGAACGCCGGTCAACGTAAGACCCGGAGATATCGTGATCACCAACGGCGGGGCTACTCACAGCATCGAGGCGACGGGCACTGCTCCCCTCCGGATGATTGCGGTTATTGTCACTGACGAATAATGGCGCATATGCAAAAGATACGGCCTTTGGCATGACTCTCGAGTATTAAGCGCCGCGGGCCTTTCCGAACAGCGCATACATACAGATTCCTCCCGCCACGACGACGTTGAGCGAATCCACACCACCGCTCATGGGGATGTAGACCTCCTGCGGGCAGAGGCTGGTGATTTGAGCGGGCAGGCCGAAGCCTTCGTTGCCGAGGATGAGGATGAGGGGGCGATTCGGCGCTTCTGTATCGAAGTCTTCCCGCTTTGATGCCACAACAGGAAGGGGAAGGGCGCGGGCCGAGAGGGTGGCTGCCACGAGGCCGAAGCCCCGGGCAGCCAAGGTCTGTAATGCCGATTCATCGCAGGTGTAAAGGGGCAGGCTGAAAGCGTTGCCCATGGATGCGCGCAGAGCCTTACGGTAATAGGGGTCGGCACAGCCATCGCCCAGGAGGACTCCCCTTGCACCCAGACCCGCCGCGGAGCGGATAAGGGCTCCCACATTGGATGGATCGGTGACGTTCCAGAGGCAGAGCCAGGCATTTGTATCATTCAAATGCTCGAGCGCCGGCCACAGCTCCGAGGCTTTTTCCAATTCAGGGCGCCGGGCTAAGGCCAGCGCGCCGTGATGAAACTTGAAGCCGGCCAGCGCGCAGAGTTCCGCGTGCTCCATGGTTATTACGGGAAATTTCCCTTTTTGCGCTTCAAGCCATTCGCTTCCGCTTTCGGGAGAACGTAATAGGCCTAAGACTTCTATTCCGCATTCCAGGGCTTTTTCGATCACGATTCGCCCTTCGAGGGCCATGAGCCCGGTTTTAGAATAATCCTTGTCCTTGAGATCGGCTAGGAGCCTTGGGTCGAATTCCATCACGCTTACTTCTTCTTGTCGAATTCATCCGACTTTTTTTCGATCCAGTTTCCGGTGGCCTTGGCGGCGTCTTCGATCGTTTGGATGATTGCCTTTAAGAGTTTTTCGCCTGCCTTGCCCATCCTGTAAAAACCCTTGGCAGCATCGCTGTCGCACAACTTTGCTGCTTGCAATAAGGCGTTATTGTATTCTTCCTCGCTCATTTTTTTATGAGCGTCTTTCAATGGGGTGCCGTCTTTCGTATAGCCGAATTTTATTGCATAAAAGGCCATGGCGATGTCCACCAGGGCTTTTTCTTCATCGTCCAAGCGTCGTTCCAGAAGTTTTGCGACGTCGTTGTGAGGGTTTCTTATTTTAAAAAAGAGAAAATCGCCATAGACTGTTGTGCCGCATAGCGCGATAAAAACGATGAGGGAGATCGCTTTTATCGCGTTGCGCGAAACAGCGCTTGTTCTTTTCATTTTCGAAGGAATTCGGCGACGAGTTCGGGCTCGAGCCTGAAGGGAGAGCCTAAGCCCTGGCAGAAATGATGAACCTTGAGAAGGTGGATTGAAAGTTCGGAGTAGATCAGCATGTCTTCGCCTTCGACGCAGGCTTCGGGGGGAAGATCGGCGGGGCGGATACTCACCGCGGTTTTGTGGAAAAGACCGTCATCCCAGGGGCAGGGCAGCATGCCCCTGGCGTCGCCGGACTGGACGAGAAGCTTGCCCACCTTGATGGGCTCTCCTAAGCCTTTTGCGCCCTCTTCGGCCAGCCTTGTGAGATCCTCTGCGACCTGATCGAATTCCAGGCCCAGTCGGACAAAGGCGGCTTCATCCTCGGCGATGATCTCCTCGGGCGGTCTGATATCGATACCTAAAAAGCCTTGAGCGGTGAGGATGCCCGGACCCATCCTGGAAAAAGCTACTTTATCCGATGGTTTTACTTTCATGACTCACTCCCTTAGGCAAACTTGTCAAAGTAGATTTTTTCTTCGGGCATGGCGTTCTTTCGCATCACATTTATGCATGCGTTGATCATGCCGGGGGATCCGCAGAGGTAGCCCTCGAAGCCCTTGGCTTTGTCGATCTTCCCCTGCAGGTAGCGGTCGAGAACGTCGGTGATGAGGCCAACTTCTCCCTGCCAGTTTTCTTCCGGCGTCGGCTGTTCGGAAAGGGCGGGGATGAAGTGAAAGCGTGGCCAGGAGGCGGCGAGTTTGGCCATTTCATCGAGATAGAACATGTCTTTCTGGGTTCTGGCGCCGAAGAAGTACCAGATTTCTTTTTCCGGAAATTCGCCGGTTTCGTGCATGTGATTGATCATGCTCTTCAAGGGCGCCATGCCCGAGCCGCCGGCCACGCAGATCATCGTGGCGGGGGTATCGTGGATGTGGAATTCGCCGAAGGGGCCTACCACTTCCACCGTATCGCCCTGTTTGAGGTGCTTGTGCACCCAGGTGGTGGCGATGCCCCCAGGCACGAGGCGGATCAATAGTTCGACGTGTTTTTTGTCGCTGGGCCGGGATGACATGGAGTACGCCCGCTGGGTGCTTTCGGGAATATCTCCATAGGCGGGTACGACTAATTGGACATACTGGCCGGCCTGGAATTCGATCTCCTGATCTTCCAGGGCTAGGTAGAGCTCCTTGATGTCATAGGTAAGGTCTTTGAGGATTTCCACCTTAGCCTTAAACTTCTTGATCGAAAAGAGCTCTTCGGGCAGTTCGATTTCCAGGTTTTGCCTGACCTTGATTTGGCAGGCCAGACGAATATTTTCCTCGATTTCCTTAGGCAGCAGGTAGGGAAGTTCGGTGGGCAGATGGGGGCCGACGTCGGTGAGCACCTTGCACTTGCAGGCGCCGCAGGAGCCCCGCCCGCCGCAGGCCGAGGGCACGAAGATGCCTTCGGCGGCCAGGGTCCCCAACAGGGGAGAGCCGCCCTTGACGGTGAGTTTTTTCTTGCCGCCGTTGATGCTTACATCCAAGTCGCCGTAGTTGTTGAGGAGCTTGTCCAGAAGGGCGATTATGAATGCGAGGATTGTGGAGACGCCTGCTACCGCGAGCGGGCCTACCAATATCTGGCTCATGAGGCGCTCCTTGTCACTGAACGGCTATCATGCCGGAGAAGCCGATGAACGCCATGGCCATGAAGCCGATGGTGATGAGGGTTATGCCCGTGCCTTTGAGGCCCGCGGGAACCGCGTTGTTCTTGTCCAGCTTTGTCCGTATGGCCGCCAGGAGCATGATGGCCAGCCACCAGCCGGCGCCTGAACCGAAGCCGAAGACCACAGACTGAAGGAAGTTGTAGTTGCGGATTTGGAGGAAGAGAATTATGCCCAGGACGGCGCAGTTGACCGTGATCAGGGGAAGAAAGATGCCCAGGGCCATGTAGAGGGCTGGGGAAAAGCGGTCGATGATCATCTCCAGCATCTGCACCACGCCCGCAATGACAATGATGAAAATGATGAAGGAGAGGTATTCGATGCCCAAGGGGCGGATGAGAAAATTGAGCACCGCCCAGCAGATGGCCGAACAGATGCCGATTACCATGGTTACCGCCAGGCCTAAACCCATGGAGCTCTTGAAGTCCTTGGAAATCGAAATGAAGGAACAGGTTCCCAGAAAGTTAGACAGCAAAATGTTGCTGGTGAGAATGCTGGCCAGAAAGAGGGGAAGGATGCCTACATCGGGTGCGTTCATGCTGATCTCCTCACTGCTTTGCCGGAGCCGGGCTCGGGGCGGCGCCTGAGGACGAGCCTGCGCCGGGCGCTGAAGGTTTGGGCGCCTTGCCGGCTGCCTCGGCCTTTGCCTTGAAAATATTAGCCGCCCAGAGCGCCAGGGCTACCAGGAAGAATGCGCTAGGCGCCATGACCATGATGGTCCAGGGGGTAAAGCCTTCTCCGAAAATTTTTAGTCCGAAGAGGGTGCCGAAGCCTAAAAGCTCGCGCACAAAGGCTATGCTTATCAGCACCCAGCCGTAACCCAGGCCGTTGGCGATGCCGTCCAGGAAGGAAAGGCCGGGCTTGTTGGCGGCGGCGAAGGCTTCGGCCCTGCCCATGAGGATGCAGTTGGTGATGATGAGGCCTACATAGGGTCCTAGCTGTCTGGAAATGGCGGGCTGGTAGGCCTTGAGCAGGATATCCACGATGATGACATAGAAGGAAATCACCAGGACCTGGACTATCATGCGCACCTTGCGGGGGATCAGGTCCTTGAGAAGCGAAAGGGTGAAGGATCCCATGGCGGTGGCGAAGGTGACCCCCAGTACCATAACCAGCGTGTTGCTAAGGTTATTGGTAACCGCCAGGGTCGAGCATATTCCCAGGACCTGGACGAAGATGGGGTTGTTCGACCAGAGCCCTTCATTGAAGACTTTGCGGGCGGGACTCATAGGCTGCCTCCGATTTCTTTAACCGCCGCGAGGGCTTTGCTGACCAGGATTTGAACGAAGTCCGAGGTGCGGCTGGCGCCGGTGACGGCGTCGACCCTGGAGTTTTCGCGGTCAGGATCGCCCTTGCCCGAGCCTTGGGTGACGCTTACTCTTCCGTCGGGGCTGACTTTTTCGCCCTTGAACTGTTCGGTAAACCAAGCTTCTCCAATCCGGCCGCCTAAGCCTGGAGTCTCTTGCTGCTCCAGGACTTCGAAGCCCAGGATTCGTTCGGCTGCGGGGTCGGCGGCAAGGATGGCGGTGATGGGACCCCAGAGGCCGGGATTGGTGATGCGCACGGCCAGATAGGAGCTGCCCTCGATTTCGGCGCTGTAGGCCGCCGATGCCGCGGAAGCCGGGCCGGCTTCCGCGGCATCGGCGGGGGCAGCCTGCCCGATGGAAAGCTCCTGCACCTTGGATGCATAGAGTTCCTCCACTTCACTCTTGGCTGTGGAGGTATCCGCAAGTCCGAAGGCGGCCAGGACCGCGAAATGGGAGGCATAGTTTTGGTTGGCTTTGACCTGGGGCAGGGTGACCTGGTTGGCCACCGAGAGTAAAAGCACAAAGGCCACGCAGACGATGAAGGTGAAAATGACAACATAGCCGAGGGATTCTTTCTTAAGCTTCATTTTACGCCTCCCGCCGCCTTGACCGCGGGCTTTTTACTGGTATCGAAGGCCATGTCGATGAGGATGGCGAAGGTGTTGCCGAAGAGAATTGCAAAGCTTGTGCCTTCGGGGAAGGCTGCGAAGGTGCGAATAATCACGACGATGGCGCCTATGAGGGCTCCGTACAGGTAGTGGGCTTTGGGCTTTTTGGGAGCCGAGACCGGATCGGTGGCCATGAAGACGGTGACAAAGAGAAACGAGCCGGCCAAGAGGCTTTCCATGGGGAGGGCGCTGGGAACGCCGCCGTAATAGAGGGCTGCGTTGAGGGCCGCGGCGGCGGCCACTGAAGCGAGCATGATTCGCCAGCTCGCGGTTTTAGTGGCGATGAGGTAGATCGCCGCCGCGGCCACGAGGAGCACCATACCTTCGCCCATAGCCCCGGAGCGGAGGCCGAAGAGGAGGGAGCTCAGCTTCACATCCTGGCCGGCGCGCATGAGTCCAAGGGGAGTGGCCGACGCGACCACGTCCGCCGCAGCGCTGCCGAAGGCCCCGAAGCTCGTGTACGAGGCGGAGAGCACGACTGTGAAGGATATGTACACGAAAGCTCTTCCGGTTATTGCGGGATTGAAAATATTGCGGCCGAAGCCTCCATAGACGCCCTTGCCCATGCTGACGGCGAATATGATGCCTGCGCCGAGTATCCACAGCGGCGTTTTGGGCGGGAAAGCGAGGGCATAGAGGGCGCAGGTAACCAGGACAGCCTCGCTCACCTTGCCTGATTTTTTTCGCTCGAATACCCACTCCGTCCCTACGCCGAGGATGAAGACGACGGCAGCCGACAGAAGCGCACGGTAGCCGTACATCCATATCGAATAGAGATATATGGGTACGAGAGCGTAGAGAACTCGACGCATCATCGGCTGCTTGAGAAATTTAAGCACGGTGGAGTTCCTCCTCGCGGATAGAGTAGTATATAAAATCCACTTTTGCAAAGCGGTAAAACATATGAAAGGGGGCATATACTGAAGCTCACAATAAGCATCGCCCAGGGCTTTGGACTCGAAACCCTGCGCCTGGGGCTTGTTCAAGCCAGCGGCTTGAACTGGAACTATAGATGGGAGCTCGGAACCGAAGCTGGAGCCAGCGGACCTTCCGGCAGCGCTGAATCTAAGGCCGCCAAGCCCTATGCCAACGCACTCGCGGAAGCCCGAGCCAAGGGGGAGGCATTGGTCTCGCCGGAGCGAAAAGCCGCGCTGCGCTCATTATTGCGTTATGGCAGTTATAAACCAGCGGGCAGGGCCAAACCTTCCAGCGAGTACCTCCTTCAAGCTTCGCTGGAAGA
>JAVEYV010000107.1:0-7320 GCA_034003305.1 Spirochaetia bacterium
GATTCCCTGATACCTGGCAGCCCTGGGGCTCGCTCCGATGATGGAAAGCTCGAAACCCCAGCGGGTGCGCCGCAGCAGGACCCAGAGCAGTATGGCAATGACAGGGATAAACCAAATGCCGGCATGGGCGCGGCCGAAGATCCTGGGAAGCCAGGCCGACTCGATAAAGGGCGCCGAGCCCGGGAATCCGTAGCCCTTCGGGTCGCGCCAGGGGCCGTAGTACAGGTATTCGGCAAAGAGAATGGCCACGTAGTTGAGCATTAGGGTAACAAGGGTTTCGTCCACCGAGAGCCTTGTCTTGAGCAAACCCGGAATGCCAGCCCAGAGCGCTCCGGCTACTAGGCCCGCGGCGATGCAGAGCGGCAGCACCAGGGGAGCGGGCAGGGAAGGGCCGAAAAAGAGGGCCACCCAGGAAGCCGCGATTCCTCCCAGCACGAGCTGGCCCTCTGCGCCGATATTCCAGAACCTCAGCTTGAATGCAAGGGCGACGGACAAGCCGGTCAGAGCGAGGGGGATGGTCTTGACCAGGGTTTCGGAAAAGCCGTTGGAAGAGCCGAAGGCGCCAAAAGCCATCGAGGCGAAGGTCTCGATGGGATTCGCGCCGGCAATGAGCAGGACAATTCCGGTCAGAAGCAGGGATATCATGAAGGAGAAGGCGGGAACGGCGAAGAGAACTCCCCGTGCCCTGGACCTTCGTTTTTCGAATACTATCCTCATGCCCCGACCCCCGCCATCAACAGCCCGAGCCTTTCAGGCTCCGCTTCTTTCGAAGACATGACCGCCATGATTCTCCCTTCGAAAAGCACCGCTATCGTATCAGCAACCTGGATGAGTTCGTCGATATCCTCGGAAACAAAGAGAACGCCCAGACCCTGGTCGCGCTGATCCACCAACTGGCGGCGCACCGATTCGGTGGCCCCGATGTCCAGGCCCCGGGAAGGGTAGACCGCCACAAGCAGAGTCCTGCAGGCTCCGATCTCCCTGGCGAGGATAGTCTTTTGGATATTGCCTCCCGAGAGAAACTTAACAGGGGTGTCCGGCCCGGGGGTCATGATCTTAAAGCGCTCAATGAGCTTTTTCGCCCAGGCGGTTATTCGCTGGGGAATGAGGAATATGCCCTTGGAGAGGGGAGGTTTTCGATATTCCTTCATGGCCAGATTGGATGCCACGCTGAGATCGCCCACCGAGCCGACCGAAGCCCTGTCCTGGGGAATGTGGGCTACCCCCGCCTTGATCATGGCGAATGGTGAGCTCCGGCTCATGTCCCTCTCCTCGAGCCGCAGGCTGCCCGATTCTATTGTCCTCAGCCCGGTGATCACCTCCGCCAATTCCTTCTGGCCGTTTCCCGCCACGCCGGCGATGCCGAGGATTTCCCCGGAACGAATCTCCAGATCCAGGTCATTAAGGGAGCTTAAGCCCCGGTCGTCTTTGGCGTTGACCTTTTCCAGCTTGAGGATTGTCCTACCCGGGGAAAAAGGCTTCTTTTCCATGGAGAAAAGCATTTCCCTGCCCACCATGAGCCGTGCGAGTTCAGAGGGACTCGTCGACCCGGTAGGGAGCCCCGCGACCACCTTGCCTTTTCGCAGCACCATCACCCGGTCGGAAAAATTCATCACCTCTTCCATCTTATGGGTTATAAAAATCGCGGATTTGCCTTCGGACTTCATGAGCCTGATCACCTTGGCCAGTTCCGCGGATTCCTGGGGAGTAAGCACCGCGGTAGGTTCGTCCAGGATGAGAATTTCGGCCTTGCGGTATAAAAGCTTGAGTATCTCTACCCGCTGCTGCTCGCCCACCGAAAGCTGCCAGATAGAGGCGTCGGGCTCAACCTTGAGATTATAGCGCTCCGAAAGCTGCAGCAGCTCTGCCCTGACCTTTTTCATGTCCAGGACCAAGGGTTGGTTCTTCATGCCGAGGATGATGTTTTCCAGCACCGTCATGGAATCCACCAGCTTGAAGTTCTGGTGGACCATGCCTATGCCTAAGGACTGGGAAACCCTGGGGCCTTCGATGGATACACTCCGGCCCCGGATCTCGATTTCTCCTGCATCCGGCCTGTAGAGTCCGCAGAGTATGTTCATGAGCGTGCTTTTGCCCGCTCCGTTTTCTCCCAGCAGGGCCAGGACTTCGCCCGGGCGGAGTTCGAGGTCGACGCAGTCGTTTGCCTGAACGCCGGGGAAGGTCTTGGAAATCCCTCTCATGCTGACCAGGGCGGGGAGATTGCTTTGTTCCATCACGTTAAATCCGATCTCCGGGTTGTTAGGTAGGATTCGAGCCCGAAAAAGGCTGTAGAAAGGAGCCGTCCGGTCCTGGATCCGGGGATCGAGATCTCCGGAGCAGCAAAAGGCTTAACTTTCGCAGCCCTGTCCAGGTACCGGACGGTTGTCGACGAAAAATGCTTACTGAACCTTGCCGACTACGCCTTCTACAAACCAGTCCATGCCCAGCTGCTTATCGTCGGGCACAACCTGTCCGGCAGCGTAGACTACCTTGCCGCCCTGATCCTTGATGGGACCGGTGAAGATGGACCAGCCGCCCAGGATCTTCTTCTTGGCAGCCTCAACCTCGGCCACGACTGAAGCGGGAACCTTGGGGCTCAGGGAGGAAAGTCTGACGACGTTGTCCTTGAGTCCGCCCCAGTATTCGTGGGTCTTCCAGGTGCCGTCCAGGGCTTTCTGGATGGTGTCGATGTAGTAGGTGCTCCACTCCCAGACCGCCGATGCCAGGACCGAGTCTCCCACGAACTTGCCCATGTCGGAATCGTAGCCGATAGAGTACTTGCCGCGTTCCTGGGCCGCCTTCTGGGGCTCCGTGGTATCCTGGTGCTGGGCGATGATGTCTGCGCCGGCGTCGAGCAGGGCCACCGCCGCTTCGCGTTCCTTGACGGGGTCGTACCAGGTATTGGTCCAGACAACCCGCACCTGGGCCTTGGGATTCACCGCTCTGACACCCAGGGTAAAGCCGTTGATGCCCCGGACTACCTCGGGAATGGGGAAGGCGGCTGCGTAGCCGATGATGTTGGACTTGGTCATGCGGCCGGCGATAATGCCGGTGAGGTAGCGGGCTTCCTCGATGCGGCCGAAATAGGTGGCCATGTTGGGAGCTGTCTTGTAGCCCGAGCAGTGCTCGAAGAGTACCTTGGGGAAATCCTTGGCCACCGCGAGGGTGGGGTCCATATAGCCGAAGCTGGTGGTGAAGATCATGTCGAAGCCAGAGGCCGCGTACTGGCGGATGACGCGCTCGGCGTCGGGGCCTTCGGGGACGTTTTCGATATACTTGGTATCGATCTTGCTGCCGAAGTGCTGCACCGCAGCCAGGCGGCCGCGATCCTGCTCATAGGTCCAGCCCATATCGCCCGGGGGGCCGATATAGACAAAGGCGATCTTGAGGGGTTTCTTGGCCTGGGCCGCTAAAGGAGCGGCCAGGGAGAAGGCAAGTGCGAGTACTAAGACTCCTAGAATGAGCTTTTTCATCGACATCTCCTTAAGCGTCTATGGATGGTCTGGGCTTTTAAGCCCCGGGCTAGGGAACCCGCCCTGGGGCCATACAACCATTACGCCAAAGGCGAAGTCAATTACATTCTACTGGGTGATCCAGGATTGTTCGGCACCATTTACGGATTTTGCCGCCTGAAGCCACTTGGAAGCCTCGGTCCTGGAGGGATAGGGACCTACCCGTACGGTATACCTGCTCTTTCCGTCCACTTCCTTGACCTGGATCGAAACAGGAAGATCCTTTTGCTCGAAAAGAGCCTTCAATGCGTCGGCGTTGTTTTTAACAGAAAAACTGCCCGCCTGGATCCAGTAGTCGCCCGAGGCCGAACTGCTCTTGGCTGCCGCAGGAGCAAGCGCCGCCGGTTTGGCTACAGGCGCAGGCTTGGCTATCGCGGTTGTGCTGGGCTTGGGCTGAACCGTGGTGCTAACCGGTTTTACGGTAGTGCTTGTGGTCGCCGCTGCCTTCGCCGCAGGAGCTGCGGCCGCCGGTACCGTGGCTGCAGGGGCCGGGCTTGCGCTCTTGACAGAAGGGTTTACGACGATGGTTGTGGGGCTGGAGCTTGCGGGCTGCTTTGCTTCGGAACCGGAAGGCTCGTTGCCGTACACGATGATGATGTCCCCGGCGCTGGTGGTTTGGGTGTTCAGGCTGTCCTGAGGCGCATCCGCCAGGTAGTCCGAGGGGTTGTCCTGCCGCGGTTCGGCCTTGGCGCCGACCGAGAAGGGGGCGGAGCCGTCGCCCTTGCCGGGTGAAAAGAGAAAAAAGCCTGCTAGAACCACGATAAGCGCGAAAAAGCTGACCCCGAGGGCCAGAGCGAGTACTTTCCTGGATTGTTCGGACATGCGAAGGATCCTCCATCCCAGAGTATCGGCGTCCGCTGGGCTTTGATGTAGGGATTTTTACTATTTAAGACTCTAATTAAGACTCTAAAACGGCCAGTGCCTTCGTTATCTTTGATTTAAGCGACTGCCTGTCCGCGGCGTTCCGTATAACAATGACCGGCGGCTCGCCCTGGGGCCTGAGCCTCCACAGCGGCCTTTGACTGACGATCCGCCTAACGAAGGCAAGCGGACAGAGCCCGTCTCTTTTTCGCGCCCTGGTCCAGCGTACCCACAAGGGGGCCCTGATCTCGATTACAAGCCTGCAGCGTGCCAGCTGGGGAAATCGGTAGAGCAGGGCGGCATTGATGCAGGAATTGGGTGAACGATCGAGCGCTTCATCCAGGAGCCCCAGCATGGCCGGATGAACGATTGCCTCGTGTTTTCGCAGGGTCTCGGGATCGGCGAACACAATCGCCCCCAGAGCCTTGCGGTCGATTCCGCCCCGGGAATCCAGAATCCCGCGGCCGAAGGCGCGGACCAGGGCTTTGGCTTTTACATCCAGGGCCCTATGCCCCAGCTTGTCCACGTCGATAACCCGAAAGCCCGATTCTTCGATGCAACGAGCCGCCTCGTTCTTTCCGGCGCAGTATCCGCCTGTCAGTCCGATGATAGCAGCCATCAGTGCATGTCGCCCCAGGAAAAGGCTGTCTCCAGGCTTACCTTGAGGGGAATGGAGAGCTTTGCGGCGCCTTCCATCTCCTCCCGTATCACGACAGAAGCCTTTTCGACGCTGGATTCGGGCACTTCGAAGAGCAGCTCATCGTGGACCTGGAGGAGCATGGACGCCTCCGGCGCCTCCTGTTGTATCCTTTTTTCCACCCGCAGCATCGCCAGTTTGACAATATCCGCCGCCGTACCCTGGATGGGTGTGTTGACGGCCACCCTCTGGGCGGCCTGCCGCTCGTTTTTGTTGCGGGAATCGATGGCCGGTATGCGCCGCCTGCGCCCGAACAAGGTTGTTGTGTAGCCGTTATTTTCGGTTTCGGCGATAGTCTTCTGGATAAAGGCCGCCACGCCCGAGTACGTGCTGAAGTATGTTTCGATAAAGCTCTGGGCCCTGGCGTTGGGGATTCCCAGATCCCTGGCCAGGCGAAAGGCGCTCATCCCGTAGATGACCCCGAAGTTGATCGTCTTGGCTACCCTGCGGTGCTCCGGGCTGACATCCTTTTCGTCTATGGCGAAAATGAAGGCCGCAGTGCGGCGGTGGACATCGACCCCTTCCCTGAAGGCGGCCAGGAGGTTTTCGTCCTGGGAAAGATGAGCCATGACCATCAGCTCGATCTGGGAGTAATCGGCGGAAATCAGCATCTTGCCCGGGGCCGCGGTAAAGGCTGCGCGTATCCTTCTGCCCTCTTCGTCCCGGATGGGAATATTCTGAAGGTTGGGATCCTTGCTGGAAAGCCTCCCGGTAGCCGCGCCGGTCTGAATGTAGGTGGTATGCACCCTGCCAGAGGGTGAGCGCTCGGCCAGCTCGGCCAGGGTATCAACATAGGTGTTTTTCAGTTTGGCCAAGAGGCGATTGCGAAGAATCAGCTGAGGCACGGGGTCGAGGGGGGCCAGTTCCTCCAGCACAGAGGTGTCCGTCGAGTATCCTGTCTTTGTCTTTTTTTGAGGCGGAAGCTTGCGTTCCTGGAAGAGCACTTCCTGCAGCTGTTTTGTGGAGGCTAGGTTGAACTCGTGACCCACCAACTCCCATACTTGCCGCTCAATCTCGCCCAGTTCGCTTTCGAGTTCCTTTCCGTAAGCGCGGAGCTGTTTTGCGTTCACCACGATTCCCCGACTCTCCATCTTGGCAAGAATGGGAACCAGGGGCATTTCCATGCTGTAAAAAATCTCTTCCAGTCCTTCGTCGGCGAGATTCTTTTTAAACTGACGGTAAAGACGGAAGGTGAAGTCGGCGTCTTCACACGCATAACGCGTTGCGCGATCTATCGTCACAGAATCGAAACTCGATCCTTTTCCCACAACGTCCTTGTAAGCAAGTCCGCTCAGCCCAAGCATTCTATAGGCAACGTTCTCCAGGGAGAACGACATCGACTCGGCATCCAAAATCCATGCGGCGACCATTGTGTCGAAAACTTCGTTTTCAACCTTGAGCCCTATGCCGTTTAAAACATGGAGATCGTATTTTATATTATGTCCAACGATGCGCGATTTTGAAGCAAACAGTCTGGAAAGATGACGTTGGGCGATATCAATAGATATGGTCTGCGAATCGGGCGAACGCAGGGGAATGTAAAAAGCCTCTTTTGCTTTTATGGAAATCGAAAACCCGACGATCCCGGCGGTCAACGAATCAAGGCCGTCCGTTTCGGTGTCAAGGGCGAACGCCTCTGCTTTGATGCAGCGGTCGATCAGGTCTGCCAAGCCGGCTTCATCAAGTATGGTTTTATAGTCAGACTCGGTCACGTCCGCGGAGAGATCGGCTTCGCCGGATTTTTCATCGGGGATTTTTTCGGCGGTAGTGCTGTTTTCTTCTGATGGCGAGGACTCGAAAAGAATGCCAATACTGTTTTCCGTTTCAGGATACATCGACGGGAGAGCCGGCGCTCTGGCCGATTCTTTTAAAGCGCCGGAATCGGATAATCTGCCTGATGCGGCCTGATCCTTTTTTGATCGAGGCGACTCTGCAAGGAGGCTTCTCATGCCTTCACGCTGGAAAAGAGGGGAAGCGGCTTCCCTGTCGGGAGCATCGAGATGAAGCTCTTCCAAGCCCTGCAGCCCGAGGTCTATTTTATCCGACAGGCGGATGAGTTTTTTCGAAAGCTCGGCATCGGCTCTGCCCGCTTCGAGCTTGGCCCGCAGCGAATCGGGTTTTATCTCAGCCAGATGGGCGTAGATGTCTTCCACATCTTTGTAGCTGGAGAGAAGCTTGAGGGCAGTCTTGTCCCCAATGCCGCGAACGCCGGGCACATTGTCCGAGGCGTCCCCGATAAGGGTAAGAAAG
>JAVEYV010000108.1:0-7303 GCA_034003305.1 Spirochaetia bacterium
GAGGCATGGAATGCCGCGGTAAAAGAGACGTTCGGACTCGAGGTTCCCGATGACGCACGGGGCTGCTTGCAGGATATCCACTGGTCTATGGGCTCCTTCGGATATTTCCCGAGCTACGCGCTGGGCAACCTTTACGCCGCCCAGTTCTGGGCCGCAATGAAGGATCAGATACCCTCGCTGGAGCAGAGCATTGCGGCGGGAGACTGCTCTCCGGCCCTGGACTGGCTTAGAGACAAGGTGCACCGGGAGGCGGCCAGCCTCCTGCCTTCCGAGCTTGTGCTGAAGGCTACGGGCTCAAGCCTCGATCCAGCTTACTTCACCCGCTATCTGCGGGATAAGTATTCGGCGATCTACGGGTTCTGAAGCCTGATTTCCGCAGCCCTGGCATGGCCTTCCAGGCCTTCGAGCCGCGCGAAGGCAGCCGTATCGGCCGCGAGCATCCGAGGCTGGTCTATCTTCAGCCAGGTTCTGGCTTTGAGAAAATGAAGCACCGAAAGCCCGGCGGCGAAGCGCGAAGCACCGGCGGTGGGCAGGCTGTGATTGGGTCCTGCCCCGTAATCGCCGAAAACCTCTGCCGAACCCTGGCCGAGGAATACTGCGCCTGCGCAGTCTATGGTTGTTTCCCACGCTTCGGGCGAGGCGACCAATAACTCTAAATGCTCCGGGGCGCAGCGTTCGGCACAATCCTTTGCCGTGGCATCGTCATCTGCGATCAGTATCCAGCCCTTGGCCAGGGAGGCGAGGGCAGTGTTCCGGTTGGGTTCGGGCAAGTTTTTAAGCGCTGAGGCAAGGGCCTTCTCAACAGCCAGGGCAAAGCCTTCGGAGCGGCAGATGAGGGCGGGGAAGGCCTCGGGGTCGTGCTCAGCCTGGGCGATCAAATCCGCCGCGACCAGGGCCGGGTCGGCTTGGCCGTCGGCGAGGATGAGCAGCTCCGAAGGCCCGGCGGGCGCTTCGGTGCCGACGATGCCGAATAATTGGCGCTTTGCGCTGGCCACGAAGCGCCCGCCGGGCCCCACTACCACGTCGCAGCCCGGCAGCTGTACCCCAAAGGCCATTGCGGCGATCGCCTGGGCGCCGCCGCAGCGCAGAAAGCCCTTGGCGCCTCCCAGATAGGCCGCCGCCAGGCTCACAGGATCGGGCTTGGGCCCAGCGCAGAATATTTCCTTAACGCCGGCTACAGCTGCCGGCACTGTGGTCATCAGTGCTGTTGAAGGGAGGGGGTAACGCCCTCCCGGCACATAGCAGCCGGCTCGCTTTACGGGGATGAATCGGTGTCCGGCCCTGCCTCCGGCCACAGGCATCGTCAGGTCGGAAAGGCAGGAGCGCTGAGCTGCGGCAAAATCAGCGATTCGCTGCTTTACCGTTTCAAGAAGTTTTTTCAGGGAAGGGTCCAGGGCTTCCCAATAGGCCTTGAGTCCGTTTCGATCCAGATAGAGGTCTTCGCCGGGAGCGAGCTCTCCCAGGCTTTCTGCCCAACGCCGCAGCGCGGGAATTCCTCCTTCCCGTACATCGGCGATAATTTTTGCGGCCTTTTCTTCAACCTCAGGAGGGAAAAGCCGTCCCGAGGGGGCGGGGATTTCCTCAGGACTTATGCGACGCATCGAAAAAGGAATGTTTTCGGGATTTTTCAGTGGATTCCCGTCCATCGGTTCCCTCCCTCAGCGTCATCGTAGCCGGGTTTTGCGTTTCCCGGCCTGCGCTGGACCTTGTAGGATCTGCGCTCCAGCTCAGCTTCAATGCCCCTCAAACTGGCGCCCTCGGCTTGAGCCTTGACCAGGGCAAAGTAAATCAGGTCAGCCGCCTCGAAGGCTGCTTCGGCGGCGCCCGAAGCCTTGGCAAGTTCGTCCGCTTCCTCTCGCAGTTTGGAGGCTAAAAGCCCTGCATCGCTGAAGAGCCTTCTGGTATAGGAGCCATCCGGGGCCTCTTTAAAACGGGCTTCCACAGTTCTGGACAGTTTTTCTATGCCGTAGCCCTTGTCGAAGCAGTTTCTGCGCCCGAGATGGCAGAAACCCTTTCCGTTCTGGCGCACGGTGAAGCGTATACAGTCCCTGTCGCAGTCCAGTTCGGCGCGGATTAGATCCTGGGAGTCGCCGGAGGTTTCGCCCTTTTTCCATAAGCCCCGGGTGCGGGATTTATAGACACCGCGGCCAGAATCGAAGGCAGCTTCCAGGCTCTCCAGGTCCGAATAGACCAGGCCGAGAAGCCGGCCTCCCTCATCGCAGACAGTGGTGGGCCAGAGCCCGTCCGGTCTATCGGACTTCAGGGGAGCTGAAAATGCCCGGGCGAGGCTTAGCACCCCGGTGGCCAGCGCTGTGCCTGCCTGGACATCGGCGCCCATCGAGTCAAGGCGGCCGATCTGGGCTGCTCCTTCTGCTCCCCCTGAAGCTCCCCCGGCAAAGGTGACGCGTCTTTCCGAGGCAGCCTTGATAATCGCTTGGGCCCGTCCAAAGTCGAAGCCGTTCATCTCTCCTTCCCTGTCGATCGTCGTGACCAGGAAGCCGCCCACGTAGGGTCCCAGCTCTTCGATCCTGGCGAAGAGGTCTGCATCGGTCTCCCTTGTCCAGCCTTCGACCATGATTTTTTCGTTATTCGTGTCCAGGGCCGCGATGAGTCGATCAGGCGGGAACTCTGCGAGGAATTCCGGGCTTGCCTTGGTTCCTATCATCACCGCCCTGGCTCCGAGATCCAGGTACTCCAAGGCCAGTTCCTTGCTGCGTATGCCGCCGCCAACCCTGCAGGGGTATCTGGCGATAATCCGTTTGACGATATCCTTATTGGAGCCCTTGCCCAGGGCTGCGTCCAAATCCACAACGGCAATCTCCCCCGCCCGGGAGAGCTTTTCAGCCAGGGCTTCCGGATCGCCAACCTCCAGGACCGGATGACGTCCGCCCCTCAGCTGGACAGCCCTTCCTCCCAGAATATCGATACTCGGTACAATCATAGTCTTACCTCCATGCCCGAAGCCGCCAGGCTGCTTTTTAAGGCTCCAATGCTCAATTCTCTTCTGTGAAATGCCCCGGCCCCCAGCACCGCGCTTGCTCCTGCTTCGGCGCCCCTTAAAAAATGGCTTATTTGGGTGGCTCCGCCCGAGGCTATGACCGGTATGCCCGAAGCCTCGGCGACAGCGGCAATAAGCTCCTCGTCGTAGCCCAGTCCTGTGCCGTCCCTATCGATTGACGTGAGAAGGATTTCACCCGCTCCGAGGCCGGCGCAGCGTTTGGCCCACTGGATCGCATCGATGCCTGTGCCTTTCATGCCGGCATCGATAAAGACCTCCCAGCCTCCCGCTGCTCTCCGGGCGGCATCGATGGCCACGATAACGCATTGTACGCCGAAGCGCCGGGCCAGATCCTGAACGAGGGCGGGGTTTCGCACCGCTGCGCTGTTTACCGATACCCGGTCCGCGCCGGCATTGAGAAGTCGCTCGGCATCGTCGATGCTTCGGATCCCTCCGCCTACCGAAACGGGAATCGACAAGCTCTTGCGCACCGCCGCCACCGATTCGAGGGCCGTGCGGCGCTCTTCGATGGTTGCGCTGATATCCAGCAGCGCTATTTCGTCGGCCCCTTCGGCCTCGTAGCGAGCCGCCAGCTCGCCCGGATCGCCGGAATCCACCAGGTTTTCAAAGCGCGTGCCTTTTACGACCCTGCCGCCCTTGATGTCGAGGCAGGGGAGTATCCGCAGCGCGGTTCCTCGTGAGGAAGGCGTCTGACTCGGCGTTTCATCAGAGGTCCCCAACTCGCCGACGTTTGCTTTTCCGGCAACGATTGCTTCCAGTCCCATCCAGCGCCGGAACAGCCTCTGTCCCCAGGCTCCTGACAGTTCGGGATGGAACTGACAGAGCAGGATTGCGGGGATTCCGCTCATGGGGTCGAATCCAGCGGTCAGGGCGGCGACGAATCGTTCTCCGTAGCTGCTCCAGGCGCAGGAATAGCCTTTGGGAGCCTCGGCGATCCTGTAGCTGTTGGCAAAATAGGCCCAGCCGGCTTCGATAAAGCGATCGCCTGCCTCAGGCTGAACCCTGTTCCAGCCGAGCTGGGGCAGCGGAAGCCTGGTGGAGAAGCGTTCGACCCGGGCAGCTACGGCCCCGATTCCCGGGATGCCCGGGGCTTCCTGGCTGGTTTCGCAGAAAAGCTGCATGCCTAGGCAGATGCCCATGGTGGGCTGATTTTTTGCGATCCTCGCCGCCAGAACCTTATCCAGGCTACCTGCACTCAGGCTTTCCATGGCTGTCCCAAAGGCGCCGACCCCTGGCAGAAGCAGCTTTTCCGCATCGGCAGCCAGGACTGGATCCTTTGTTATCAGGGGCTCTACTCCAGTTCTTTCACAGAGCGCTACCACCGAGGCGAGGTTTGCCGCGCCTGTGGAAGCGATGACGAGCACAGGTTTCTTCATCGTGATTTCCCCGAAGCGGCTTCATGTATCCGCGTTATGCTGACTTTCGTTCTTCCTTTTGTGCTGTTCAGCGGGCTTGCGCCGCTTTCCGGGCTTGCCTCTGAGCCTTCAGCCTTGCCCTCACTGGGACTGTCCAGGGGCATAAGGGCTGTCCTAAGCGCCAAGGCCAGGGCCTTGAAGGCAGCTTCGGCCTTATGATGATCGTTCTCGCCTTTCAGCAGGTCGACATGGAGACAGATGCCGGCGTTTATGGCAAAGCTCTGAAGGACATGGCCGATGTTTTCCGCCGACAGGCTTCCGATGCGTTCCCGCCGCAGCCCCAGATCGATCTGGCACCAGGGCCTTCCGGACAGGTCTACCACGGCCCTGGCCAAGGCCTCATCCAGGGGAGCGTAGGCTGTTCCAAAGCGTCGGGGATTCTCCTGATCCGCCAGAGCCTCCTTAAAAGCAAGGCCGAGCACAATGGCGGCATCCTCGGCGCTGTGGTGATCGTCCACCTCCAGATCGCCCCGGCAGCTCAGCCGCAGCGTCCAGCCCGCGTGGTGGGCGAGGCTGGAAAGGAGGTGGTCGAGAAAACCGATGCCGCTGCGGATTTCTGAAACTCCGGGCTGGAGGAGCAGCCTCAGCTCAATCTCCGTCTCCCTGCTTTTTCTCGTGACGACTATCGTATCGTTTTTCATCGTACTCCCTCCACGCGCCTGAGCGCGTTCATCAGTCGCTTGAATGCCTGCTCCTCGCCGGGGCAGGTTATCCGCACCAGTCCTTCGGTGTCGGGGTTGCCCGGCCAGCGCCGAATAAGAATTCCCTTTTGCCGAAGGTCGAGGTAAAAAGCCTCGGCGTCGGCCACAAAGGCGCTTACAAAGTTGGCCTGGGAGAACCAGGTTTCAGCCCCAGCAGCCTGCAAAGCTTCCTTGAGATCTCCTCGTTCCTTTTTAATCCGCTGCACGAAGGCAGTCCGGGCAGCGCCGGTTTCGGCGAGGGCTATCCTGGCCGCTTCTATGGCGGGGGAGGAGAGGGAAAAGGGAGGCCCCGCTTCGCGCAAAAGCCCAATGAGATTAGCCCCTTCGCTTCCTGCCATGGCCCAGCCCGCCCTGAATCCCGCCAGTCCCCGGGATTTAGAAAAGCTGCCGGTTATGAGCACTCCAGGCGTTTTCAGCGCCCGATCGAGGATCGAGCCATCGTCGGCGAAATCCAGGTAGGTGAGGTCAAGAAGAAAGACGGCGCCCTCGCCCCGGCAGGCTTGGCTTATGAGCGAAAAATCCTCCAGGCTCAAGACCCTTCCGTCGGGATTGTCCGGGGAGGCGATAACCACCAGCGCCGGTTTGTCCCGGCGGATTATGCCGCAGAGCTCCTGAACGGGCAGGGCCGAGCCCGGCCTTTTCTTCACCCCGATAAACTCAGCCTTGGCCCTGATGGCCGCATCGAGAAACTCGACAAAGCCGGGGACAGTGGTCAATACCTTCGATCCAGAGCCTGCCAGGATCCTGAATGCCCGTTCTATGGCGTCATCGGCTCCCGCAGTGGCGATAAGCTGTTCCCGGGGCAGCGAATAGCAGGCTGCAAGATCGCGTTCAAGCAGCTCGGCCCGCGGATAGCGGCGGGCGACCTCGGGAGAAAGGACCCTTGCGAGCTGGGAAGGATCGAGGAGGCAGCGCCCTTCGTTCGCATCAAGCTTGAGCCATTCAATCTGTTCCATAAACACCAGCCTCCAATTAGGGTACCAGCTGGCTAAGCTGGATGACGAGAATATCGGTTCCGCCCCGCCGTTTTATCTCTGGGATCAAGGTTGCCAACTGGTCCTTGGGTGCGGCTACACGTACGGCATAGGCCTTGCCCCCCTCCAGGGGAGATAGCGTGGGAGATCTGAGGCAGGGGAGGATGGCGATAAGATCTTCCAGCTTGGATTCTTCCACGTTCATCTCCAGCATAACCCTTCGGCGAGCTTCCATAACGGAGCGGAGAATCAACACCAATGCATCGGCGGCCTCTTTCTTGGCCGGATTTTCCATAGCCTGCCGGGAGGCGTAGAGCCGTGTGGAGCTCTTCATGACCGTTTCCATGATCACGAGCCCGTTGGCCTTGAGGGTACTGCCGGTGGCGCAGTTGTCTATGATGATATCGGCGTCTTCGGGAGGGAATACCTCTGTCGCCCCATAGGAGCGTATAAAAACCGCTTCGGGCAGCTTTTCGGCCATCCAGCTTCGGGCTATGGATTCGTACTCCGAGGCTACGATCGGGCTCCGGCCACAGGCCTTGTTCCAGGGGGTTTTCGGAGCTGCCGCGTCGCCTATCTGCTCTGCCAGCCCTGCGGGAGCAGCGACAACCACCGAAACCGGGTCCATGCCCGTGTCCAGAAGTTCTACCAGGTCGGCATTCAGCTCCCTGACCCAGTCGGCGCCGGCGAAACCTACGTCACGGCTGCCCGATGAGAGCATTTCTACAATGTTCTGCGGTTTTAAAAGCTTGGTCTCGTAGGACAGCTGTCCCATCGATGTCTTGAGACTGGATCCGTTGCCCAGACGCGGCCTGTATTCCCTTTCGTCGATGCTTACCGGCAGTCCGGCATCAGCCAGAAGCTGCACTATCTTCGTCTGCATCCTTCCCTTGGGAAGGCCTACTCTCAATACCAAATTCTCCATATCCATGGTCTCTCCTTATTTTACCGCGCCCCGAAAGTCCAGGCTGCGCTTTTTGGAAAGACCGAGGTGATCGGCCTAAAAAAAAAGCGCCGGCTGGAAGGAGCCGGCGCTTTCTATGTACGCTTGATGCCTTTATAAACGGATCAAGCCCTGCATTGCCCCGGCTTCCCTGCGATGGTGACCGTGGTGATGATGAAGGGCTCGAGATCCCATTGGGACGGAATAATTCCGATTCATTATGAAAAACATAAAAGCACAGGTTGAAGAGG
>JAVEYV010000109.1:0-7277 GCA_034003305.1 Spirochaetia bacterium
GAGCCTCGAGTCTCGCGATGGACTGGTCGAGCCTCCACCCGCCTTCAGGCTTTCCCTGGTCGTCCTTTCTGAACACCGCAGCCCTGAATCCCCGCAGAGGATCGGCCTTCTCTATGGGAAAATCGCTTCCGTTGGCCAGCCAGCCGCAGCGTTCCAAAAGGTCGCGGTAGCGGTGGGAGCGAGGCATCCTCTCCAGGCCCAGGCGGCTTTCTGCCCACGCCATATCCGAGACCGCGTGAACGGCCTGGATGGAGGGCACAACCCCCAGGCGGGCCATTCTGTCCACATCCTTGTCGGAAAGGAGCTGGGCGTGCTCGAGCCTCCAGCGCAGGCCGTTGCCCGGTGCAAGGTGCCGCTCGTAGGCATCCAGGACCAGGGAGGCCGCCTGATCCCCAATCGCGTGGACATTCATCTGATAGCCGCTGTTTCGGGCTATGCCGCAGATCCTGTCCAGCTCTCCTTCGTCGAGGGTAGTCAGACCGCGATTGCCGGGATCATCGGCGTAATCCTCCATAAGAAGGGCGCCCCGGGAACCCAGGGCTCCGTCGGCGTACATCTTGAAGGAGCGCAGCGTAAGCCTGTCCTTGTTCAGGGGTCCTCGGCGGACCAAGGTATCGATGTTCTCGGCGCTGGGAGCGAGCATGGCGTAGATGCGTATGCCCAAGGGTCCCTCGTCCTGCGCCCTCTCCATGGCCAGGACTTCCCGGAGCTCGGTTCCCGCATTGGAAACCGAGCTCAATCCCAGGGAAAGACAGCTTGCCTGGGCCTTGAGGAGGGCTTGCCGCATTTCAGCCTCCGAGGGCGCAGGAATGGCGGCCCTTACCCGGTCCACGGCGTTGTCCAGGAGCAAGCCCGTGGGAAGGCCGTCATGAAGTACCACCACGCCCCCTTCGATCCTGCTATGCTCATCAAGCCCGGCGGCGGCCAGGGCGCTGGCATTGGCGACAGCCGCATGGCCGTCGATTCGAATGGCTATGACAGGGATGTGGGGAAATGCTCTGTCCAGGAGATTTCGGTTTGGAAAATCCTTGATTTCCCAGCGATTCTGATCCCAGCCTCGGCCTTGGATCCAACCTGAAGCCGGAACTTCCGAGACAGTCATGAGTGCCACAGCCTCTTCCCAGGATGCGGCCTCGGCCAGCCAGGGGCGCTGAAGGGCGAAACCGTAGCTTAAAAAATGGCAGTGAGGGTCCATGAATCCCGGATAGGCGCAGGCATCACCCAGGTCCAGGCGGCGGGGAGCCGAGAAAGCCTCTTCTATTTCTCGACGGCCTCCGACGGCCAGAATCCTGCCATCCTTCACCGCAAGAGCCTCGGCATGCCTGAAAGAGCCATCCACGGTATACACCCGCCGCGCCGTGATAATCAAATCAGCGCTGCGATTCGTGCGGCTTTGGGAAATCCTCATCGTCATGGCTATACTATCCCCGGTTTGTGCGAAGGAGAAAAGGGCATCCGCAGTCTATCGTTAACTGAGCAGGAATCTTCCGGTCACGAAGCAATAGCTGTTTTCCCAGCAATAGAGCTCTACTGCCGGATCTTCAGACACCTTGTCGTTGTTAGAGCTTCAAACCCTGGGAGGCGCTGCGCTGTGTGTCACCGCAAGGCCTCCCAGGGAGCTATTCCTTACTCGTCCTGTTCGTTCCACTTAACCGGGACAATGGATTTTTCGTTTTCCTTGTCGAAATACCGCGCCTTGGGCATGACCGGATCGAAGACAATGGAATCCCCATGCTTGTGTAGGTGATGGGGGTCGATCCTGGCCACCATGCCCTGGGTGGGGGTAGTCGCCTGGAGGTGGATCTCGGCGCCCAGAGGTTCCACCACGGTAACCTTGGCGGGGATCTGCCCGATGGGTTTTATCTCGGAAGCCACGTTGAGGTCCTCCGGCCTTATGCCGAAGGAAAGCTCCTTGCCCACATAGGGTTTTAAAAGGGGTACATGGGAGGCATCGGGTTCCAGCTTGAACGAACCCTCATCCACCAGGAGTTTCCCTCCCTCCTCGATTACCTTTACATTGAGGAAGTTCATGGGGGGCGAGCCGATGAAGCCTGCCACAAACTTGTTGATGGGGTTGTTGTAGAGATAGAGGGGACTTCCGATCTGCTGGACCAGGCCGTCCTTCATCACTACGATCTTGTCGCCCATGGTCATGGCTTCGACCTGGTCGTGGGTGACATAGATCATCGTAGCCTGGAGCCTGTCGTGGAGCTCGATAAGCTCGGCCCGCATCTGGACCCTCAGCTTGGCGTCCAGGTTGGACAGAGGCTCGTCGAAAAGGAATACCTTGGGTTTCCGCACAATGGCGCGACCCACGGCCACTCGCTGGCGCTGGCCTCCCGAAAGCTGTTTGGGTCTGCGATCCAGAAGCTTTTCGATATCCAGAATCCTCGCCGCTTCCTTAACCCGCTGGTCGATCTCTTCCTTGGGCAGCTTTCGGATCTTCAGTCCGAAGGCCATGTTGTCGTAGACGGACATGTGGGGGTAGAGGGCGTAGTTCTGGAATACCATGGCAATATCCCGGTCTTTAGGCGGAACATCGTTCACGAGCTTTCCATCGATATAGAGCTCGCCTTCGCTGATATCCTCCAATCCGGCGACCATGCGCAGGGTGGTGGTCTTGCCGCAGCCCGAAGGGCCTACCAGAACCACAAATTCCTTGTCCTTGATGGTGATGTTGGTATCCGAAACGGCCCGCACGTTGCCGTCGTACACCTTGCCGATCTTCTTGAGTTCTACCTGAGCCATAAGGCCTCCCTTATAGGGTTTATGTTAGTCTTTTCAGTGTAACGCCCCCGGACTCCGGGGTCAACGTGAAATCGTCGGGCATCGGCAATGTTTCAAGCTTGAGATTTGGATCCAACCCAGGCCTGGGCTGCTATGCCAAAGGCCACAGCCACGTTCAGCGAGGCCTTTATTCCCCTCATGGGAATGCTGATACGACTGGAACCCGCCAAGGCCAGGGCAGGCTGGCTCAAACCCAGCTCCTCCGAGCCCAGGAGGAGAAGACCCCGAGGCGGAAAACTAAAGTCTTGTATGCTCTTGCCCCCCAATTCCAGGGCGATGGGGAGGCCAGAATCCGAAAGCTCCTCCAGTTCGCATCTCCGCCAGGGAATCAAATCCACAGCGCCCATGGAGGACCTGGCCGCCCGAGGATGCCTCGGATCGGCGCAGGCCGGCGAAAGGAGGACTTCCTCGAAGCCCAGGGCTTCGGCGGTTCTCAAGATGGAGCCCACGTTGAAGGGCGAGCGGATGTCCTCCAGAAAGACCCTCAACCCCGGAAAAAAGGATCGGGCATTTTTCTCCCCGAAACCCTGGACTTTCGCCGCCAGCCCTTCCATCGAGCGGTAATCGTGGAGATCCCAGTCCGCGGGGGATTGGCCTGATACGCGCACCAGGTAGTGCCTGAAATCGTTGATACTCCGCACCACCGAATCAGGACTTTCCAGGGTCGAGAGGGAGGCGGCGCAGATTTCAGCAAGGCTTTTCAGCTCCTGATCCGATTCGGAGTCCGAAGCGAGGAATCCTGCCAGGTCCAGGGCGAGAGCCTGGGCTTTTTCCCGATCCCCGCCTTCGACAATATCCAGCTCTGCCCTCTCCAATAAGAGGACGCATTTGCGCATACGCTGGCGGCCATGGAGCTTGGCGATCATTGGAAGGCTACTCATTCCTCGGTGTCTCTGCCGGGCTTGCCTACCCTGCCGGAGACCAGAAGGGCAAATTCTCCCTTCTGCGGAATGGGATCGGCGGAACCCTCGGCCAGTCGGGCGGCCAGCTCGGAGGCGCTGCACTCCACGATCTGCTCATGGAGCTTAGTCAGCTCTCTGCCCATGCACACCCTGCGATCCGGAGACAGCTGGGCCAGGTCGGTGGCCAGGCGGCTTATCCTGAAAGGAGATTCATAGAGAAGAAAGGCTTCTTCCCTGGCCAGCAACTCCGCCAGCCTGGCCCTGCGCCGTGCACCCTTGGGACTCAAAAATCCGTCGAAGAGAAAGCCCCGCTCCGCAAAGCCCGCCGCGGAAACCAGGGTGGCCAAGGCCGAGGGGCCAGGGATGGGGATAACCCGATGGCCTGCCTCCCTCGCCCGCCTGGCCGCCTGGGCGCCGGGATCGGAAATCCCTGGAGTGCCGGCGTCGCTGCAATAGGCAACAGTTTTACCCTCATCCAGGAGTTTGACTATCCGAAGCGAACCCCGCTCCTCGTCATTCGCGTGGCAGGAGACCAGGGGCTTTTTAATGGAAAAATGATTTAAAAGGCGCAGGGTATGCCTAGTATCCTCGCAGGCTATCACATCCGCGTCTTTCAGTGTTTCAAGGGCCCTGATGGTCATATCCCCCAGGTTGCCGATAGGAGTGCCTACAATATACAGCTCAGCCATAGTTATCCTCTTCCAGCCACATTATAGCCGACCGATTTCAGTGAATAAACGAACCCGCAAAGCCGATTTCAAAAGTCAACAGACCTTTAAAATCGGCTCAAATTCTACAGGAAGAAGACATGTTGAGATAGGGCGAAGGCGATTTTTCCGCATCCTTCTGCTATTCCAGCGGGAGAACCTCGACATTCTATATGTATTCGTAGTATTTTTTTACAATGTATCAAGGCATAACGAAGAAGTATATCTTCCTCATTTTTTTCATCGCCCTCTTCATACTGGTGGCGAGGCTTTTCTATCCCTTCATGACCGTTATTCTCTGGTCGGGACTTCTCTATGCCTTTATAAACCCATTGTACGAGCGCTGCACCAGGGTGCTTCAGCACGGAAAGGCGGCCAAGAGCAAGCGTCCGTTTTCGGAGAAGATCCTGGCCGGCGTCTTTTCCGTTCTCGGGGTATTGATTATCATTGTGCCGCTAAGCTTTTTGGCCCTTGAGCTAGTAAAGCAGATGGTGGACCTGTCCGGCGATTTTCTTAACTTTATCGACCAGAATCGGGACATCTTCTCCCTGAGTCCGAACAGCCCGGTGGGGGGTCTTATCTACAGAATGTCCGATGGAGCGATAGACCTCAGCCATATCAATGTAGTGCACGAGCTCAAGTCTGCCCTTCTCTCCAGCTCGAACAAACTGATCGGGCTTTCCGGCACGCTAATAAAGAACGTCGCCAGCCTCGTAATGACCCTGGCCTTCATGGTCTTCACCCTCTATTTCCTCCTGGTGGACGGCAAGCACCTGGCCGGCCTCGTGGTTTCGGCCATTCCCATAGAGCGAACCTACACTACCATGTTCATGGAAAAATTCAGCGAGTCCGGTCGGCAGCTCACCCTTGGCTACTTTTTAGTATCCCTCTACCAAGCCGTGGTCATGTTCATACTCTGTCTCGTATTTAAACTGGAGGGAGCCCTTGTCCTGGCTGTCCTGACAGCCATTGCATCATTCATACCAATGGTGGGCACCTCCCTGGTATGGGTCCCCACTTCACTAATTTTGGGATTTACTGGGGAGGCAGGCAGGGCTGTGGCTTTCTTCATCCTGGCGGCCTTTTTCGTGGCCTTTTCCGACAACTTCATCCGCCCCATGGTGTTGGGTGAAAAACTCAAAATCCACCCCCTGCTCATATTCTTCGCCATAGTCGGAGGCCTTCAGATATTCGGCATAAACGGCCTGCTCCTGGGCCCGCTGGTGGTGGTGATATTTTTCGCCGCTGCCGGTTTGTACGAACAGATCGACGATATTCAGTCTGCAGCGCCCGACAAGAAGGAAACAAGCTCCTCGAAATAGGAATCGTCGATGGGCAAGCCTCCAGCCGTCCGGCCTATACCGCATTCGGGTTTTTTCAAGCTGTGAAAATCCGAGCCTGCGGTCACCAGAAAGCCCCGTTCCCTGGCCATGCGTTCCAGGATCCTGCACTGTCCCAGCTTGGCTGCCGGATGATAGGCCTCGATGCCGGCAATGCCCGAGCTTTTCCATTCGTCCATAAGTGCGGCGAGCTTGGGTTTTCCAATAAAAAGCGAATAGGGATGAGCGACCACGGCAAGCCCCCCTGCCCCCCGGATAAGCTTCAGGGCGTAGTCCAGCTCGAGGCAGTCCTTGGAAAGGTAAAACGGTTTACCCTTGCCCTGGTATTTGTCGAATGCTTCCTGCCTGCTTCGGACAAGGCCCTTGCGCAGGAGGGCTTCGGCGATGTGCGGTCTGCCGATTCGCTGGGTTCCTGCCAGGGCTCCGATTTCTGCCAGATCGATCGATATTCCCTCGCTGTGAAAAAGCTCGACAATACGCTCGTTGCGGAAGGTCCGGGCATCTGCCAGTTCCGCCAAGGCCCTGAGGAGCTCCGGATATTGCTCGTCGATGCCTAAACCCAGAAGATGGAATTCGCCGGGGTCGAAATCGATCTCGATTTCGACCCCGGCGATAAAAGACAGCTCCAGTTCCGAAGCCTTTGCCCTTGCCTCGGCAATTCCGGCAACCGTGTCATGGTCGGTGAGCGCCAATGCCCGGAGTCCATTTTTTTTCCCCAGGCTGATCAATTCCGAAGGAGAGAGCTCGCCGTCCGAAGCGCTGGAATGGGTGTGCAGGTCGATCATTTAAGCGTTTCCTGAATCGCTCCGTCCCGGCCGAAAAGCAGCAAGGGCGGCGCCTTGCGCAGATAAGAGCGTAGCATCGATGCGTAGTCGAGCATTTCTTCATCGGACAAGGCTTGGGCCGAGGGCTCGGCGGGCTTCCGGGCGACGGTATAGAGCTGGACAGCCTCAATTTTCGCCCCCCGGGACAGAAGCGTATTGAGCTGGCCCGCATATGCCTCAGCTTCCATCAGTCCGGGAGACTTACCATTCAGCCCGCATACCATGGCCTGAAGGACGATCGGTCGGCTTCGGGCAAACTGAGCAATGGCTTTTACTATGTCGTCGAGCTTGTATTCCGAACGGGAAAGGGCGCGAAAACCTTCCTGGCTGCCTGAGTCTAGCTTTGCCCAGATCTTCAGCCCTTCCCTCTCCATAAATCGGCCGAGCAGCTCCGATACGCCCTGGTCCAGAAAACCGGTGGAATTGGTGATGAGAACGAGCTCCGAGGAGCCGGCGATGCTCGAATAGCGTCGGCGGCATTCGGCGCAGAGTTCGAGAGCTCTTTCAAGATGGGCTGAGAGGCTTGGTTCGCCGTTGCCGGAGACGCAGATGTCCTGGATGGGCAAACCCGCCCAATGCTCAGAATACCGGTGTTCAAAAAAATCCTTCAGCGCGAGCTCGAGGTTCGCAGGATCGAAGGCTCTCCGGGTGAAGCCATCGGCTACCTCGCAGTAGGGACAATCGAAACTGCAGTGTTTTCGGTCGGGAAAGAGGTTT
>JAVEYV010000110.1:0-7269 GCA_034003305.1 Spirochaetia bacterium
ACTTGGCTTCGCTTTTTATTTTATCGATGCTCTTCTGGGCTTTCTCTTTGATCTTGTGAACAGTCTCTTCCACAACTGCTTTAGCTTTTCCGGCCATCTGATCTGCCTTGCCTTCATCCCGAAGCTCCGCGTTGCCCACCAGGGCCCCCGCGGCTTCCTTGATTCTTCCCTTTACAACTTCCAACTTTCCTTTCATGGTAATAACTCCTTTTCGCAAATGTTCGAGATTTTCAATCTGTCTTATTGAATTTCCACGATGTCTTCTTTTGCCTTTCCAATCCGTTTTTCCACTCTTTGGAGCACCTCCTCGACTTTTTTGGTTTCATACGTAAAATAATCCCCCAAAAGAACTCCGAATTTAAATTTTCCCATCGGCTCATACGAAATATTACCATCGTTTGCTGCGTCCATAGCCTCCCTCCCTTATGGTTGAAGATTACATTTCACAGAGTCCTCGCTCTGTTCGGCAGCGCACATAAGGACACCGACAGATTGTTACAATGAGGCGAGGTTTCTTTTAAAAGTTTACAGCCTTTTTTTTAAGTTGGCTCGATTATGTGGGATACCGAACAGATAGGACCCTGGTGTATACTTACATTGGATTCAGAAAAGTAATCTTAGTTTTATGGTTTTTCCATAAACAAGGAGAAAAAAACGAACCAGCTCTTACACATCCTTATAATTGATGATTCGGAAGATGATGCCAACCTCATACGGCAAGCCTTGCATAACGGCGGCTACGACGCGGTAATAGAAGTTGTCGAATCTTCGAAGGATATGCTGGCCGCCCTGGAAAAGAAGAACTGGGATGTCATCACTTCCGACCACGGCATGCCCCATTTCAACGCACAGGCAGCGCTGGAGATTGCCGCGAATACCTGCCCCCTCGTGCCGTTTATCATTGTTTCGGGAGTCATTGACCTCAACCTGGCGGTTTCGCTCATGAGGAATGGCGCAAAAGACTACGTTCCAAAAACGGAATTATCGCGATTGGTCCCGGTAATCGAGCGCGAACTTCACGAAGTGAAATTGCGCAAGGAAATCCAGAAGATTGAGAGCGCCCTAAAGCGTTCCGAAAGCCGCTACCGTCGACTCTTTGAGACCGCAGAGGACGGGATATTGATACTCGATGCGGAGACAGGCCAGATACTCGACGTAAATCCCTTTCTCATGAAGATATTGGGGTATTGCAAGGATGATATTCTGGGAAAAAGGCTATGGGACCTGGGCTTTTTCAACGATGAGGAAGAATCGAAAAAGGCATTTACCGAACTGCAGGAAAAAGGCTACATCCGCTATAAAAACCTTCCGCTGAAAACAAGCAGCGGTAAAAAGATCGCCGTCGAATTCGTCAGCAATACCTATATGGTCAACGATATCAAGGTAGCCCAATGCAACATACGCGACATATCCGAGCATATAAACGATGAAAAAGAAATCAACAAACTCAATGCCGAATTGGAACTGCGTGTACAGGAACGGACCCAGCAGCTGGAAACCCTCAACAAGGAACTCGAGTCCTTCAGTTATTCCGTTTCCCATGATTTGCGCGCCCCGTTGCGGCGTATTGTTACCTATACGGAATCGCTGAAAGAAGAACTTAAAATCCTTCAAAGCACCCGTACCAACGACTTGATCGATAGAATCAGCAGCTCCACCAAGCGGATGGATAAGCTCATCGCTGCCCTGCTGGATCTTTCGCATATCTCGCGCCAACCCATAGCGCACAGTATCGTGGATTTAAGCAGCCTGGCTCATCACATTGCCAATGAACTTCAGCAAAGCCAGCCTGATCGCAAGGTCGAATTCACTATTGCCGATGGAATAATCGTCAAAGGCGACGCTCAACTGCTGCGCAGCGTCATGGAAAATCTCTTCAGCAATGCCTGGAAATATACATCCCGGAATGGCAAGGCCTCAATTCAATTTGGCACTATGTCACAGCCTTTTGGCAACGATGCCTATTTTGTAAGGGATAATGGCGTAGGGTTTGAAATGGAATACGCCGACAAGCTATTCGGCGCTTTTCAGCGATTGCATAGCGAAAAGGAATTCCCCGGACTCGGCATCGGGCTGGCTACGGTGCGAAGGATAATCAACCGGCACAAGGGACGAATCTGGGCCGAAAGCGTCCCAGGGGTAAGTACCGTATTCTGTTTTACCATCGGCAAGGAAACGGCAGCATAACATAACAAGGCAGAAACCCCTGTATCAGCGCTCTACCAGCTTCATGTTCCCCGAATCGTAGCGCTGGCCCGCGGCAGGATGGGCATTAAGCAGCGCCTCGATCATATCCATATCCTTTTTCGTCAGGGCAATGTCCGCAGCGCCCGCATTTTCCTCCAGATATTTAAGCCGCTTCGTGCCGGGGATGGGGATTATTGTGTCGCCTCTGTAAAGGACCCAGGCAAGTGCCAGTTGAGCGGCGGAGCAGCCGAGAGACTGAGCGAGATCGGCGAATTCCTGAACGAGCCTTTTATTGTGTTCCAGGTTTTCGCCCGCAAAGCGGGGAAGGCTGCGGCGGAAATCGTCGGAAGCCATGGTCTCCGGCTCGGGCATTGCGGCGGTGACAAGGCCCCGGGACAGGGGGCTGTAGGGCACGAAGGCTATGCCGAGTTCGAGGCAGGAGGGGATTATGGCCTTCTCGGGCTCTCGCGTGAGGAGTGAATACTCGCTCTGCACCGCAGCCAGGGGGTATTCCTTATGGGCTCGCCTGATGCTCGCCTCCGAGGCCTCGCAGATTCCCACATAACGAACCTTTCCGGCTTTAACAAGATCGGCCATGGCACCCACGGTTTCCTCCACCGGCACCTTCGGATCCACACGGTGGGCGTAGTAGAGATCGACATGGTCCACCTTGAGCCGCCGCAGGGAGGCATCTATGGCCTGATGGGCGTAGGCTGGCGTCACATCGACGCCAATCGCGCCCGCGGCATCCGGACGGAATCCAAATTTGGTTGCCAAGAATACCTCATCGCGGCGGGAAGCGAGGATTTCGGAGAGGAGTTTTTCATTCTCTCCGCTGCCGTACATATCGGCGGTATCCAGGAAGGTGATGCCTAAATCGAGGGCCCTGTGGAGGACGGCAAGGTTTTCCTTCGTATCGGCGGGGCCGTAGCGGCCTGTCATGCCCATGCAGCCAAGGCCGATGGCCGAAATATTTTCGCCCGTGGCACCCAGTTTCCGTGTTTTCATACAATCTCCTTGTTGCCAGCATGCCCCGCGGCGACCTCGCCGGCCTGAGGCCTTGCAAGGCCTCAGGCCGGCTTCTTCGGCGAATAATTGGCTACCACAATACCCGGCACTATGAGAAGGGCGCTCATAAGGTGTACAAGGCCCACGGCCTCGCCCAGAAGGAAGTAGGCCAGGAGGCCGCTGAAGAGGGGCATGGAGTAGTATACAATCCCGGCTCTCGAAGCGCCGAGCTTTTCAACAGCCTTGTTCCAGAGCACAAAGGCGGCCAGGGACGCCATGAAGGCGACGTAGAGAATCGATAGTACGATGCCCGCATTCCATGCTATGGGCGCTGCGTCCGCTCTGCCAAATAGGAAGAAGGGCGCCAGGAAGACCCAGCCGAGTATGAAGGTTGTACCCTGCAAGGCCCAGATATTGAGCTCTTTCGGCTTCTTGCGCAGAAGAAGACTGTACACCGCCCAGGCTATGGAAGAGAGAAGAACCAGGGCGTCTCCGGGCGCGAAGGACATGGTCGCAAAAGCCTTTAGATTTCCCTTGGTGATGAGAAGCACTACTCCGGCTAAAACCAGGAGAATACCGGTTGTCCTAAGCCCGCTCAGCTTTTCCTTCAGGAATATTCTGGAAAAGATGATGATAAAAATCGGAAAGGTTATGGATATGAGAGAGAGGTTGAGCGCCGTCGTCGTTCTTCCGGCCATATAGACCAGGGTGGCGAAGCTTGTTACCCCGAGAAATGCCACAATTGAAAAATACCCGAGTCTTTTTCGAATTATCGGCCAGCCGGCGATAATGTGTTTCAGCGAAAAGGGCAAGATAGCCAGACTGGCGAGGGTCCAGCGGAAAAATGACAGGGCAAAGGGGTCTATGCTCGCGCTTAAGCCTCTGGCCAAGGTCATGTTTCCCGCCCAGAGGAGTGTGGATCCTATGGCAAACAGGTACCCCGTCCTTGTCTGGCCTTGGTCAAGTTGATCGTTCACCCGCTGCAGCTCCCCTTTCTTTGTTTATTTCGGAAATATGGGTATAATGTTGGGCAAATATACTATTGTTGCTGCATAAAAGGAAGAACTGCGTATCGGAGTTCGGCTGCGCGCCCATTCGCATGCATACAGTAGTTCGCCCTCTGGAGGAAATCATGCCTCAACGGTCTCACAGCGCCTTTCTCGAGGCGAAGAAACCCCTACTCTCGCGGATTCTGGAAACCCTAGCTCCGCGATTCGATTATGTAAGCGTTCTCGGCGCTGATGACCGGGGAATTCGCTACTCTGCCTCCCCGGGAGAGACCAGGACAGGCGAGCCGACCTGGGTTCAGCGGGGCTTCGTATTCCGGGCGCAGAAAAACGGCCTTGTCGCCGAGTATGCCTGCCCGGATATAGGACAGGATGCGGCGGCTTTCGCGGCCAGACTAATCCCTGTCATGGAAAAACTCCTCGCCGCTCCCGGGGCGATACGCTACCCAAGGATTCCCGATGAGCCCCTGGAGGCGGAATTCAAGGGTACGGTGGAGATCGATCCCTTTACCACCGATCCCGAGCTGGTGCTCTCCCGGCTGAGCAGGCTGCGGGAAGAGCTCACCGACGGCGAAACCGTCGTCATGGCCCAATCCCGTTACGAGTGCATGGACATCTCGCGCCTTTTTCTCTCGCCCAATAGAAGTCTGATGCAGAGTTTTGCCTGGTCCCAGGCCTACCTTTTCGGCGTATCGCGCCGCGATCAGAATTCCAAGACATCCTACCGCCCCGTGTCGGGGAGAAAGGGTTTGGAGCTCCTGGACGATCTCGAGGCCATGCTGCCCGAGCTCAAGGAAGAACTGGCCCTTCTGCTGGACTCGGTCAAGATCGAGCCGGGGGTCTACGAGGTGATTCTCGATCCCGATATGGCAGGCACTCTTGCTCACGAAGCCTTCGGTCACGGAGTAGAGACGGATATGTTTTTTAAAGGCAGGGCAAAGGCGGCGGAATACATAGGAAAACGGGTGGGATCGGATCTTGTCACCATGTACGATGGTGCGGCCGGCGCGGAACAGTGCGGTTCCTATCTCTTCGACGACGAAGGAAGGACCTCTTCAAAAACCAAGGTAATCGATCGGGGGATCCTGGCGAGCGGCATTTCCGACACTCTCTCAGCCCTGGCGATGGGGCTGCCCCTTACCGGGAACGGCCGGCGTGAAGCCTATTCCCACAAAGCCTACGCCCGGATGACCAACACCTACTTCGCACCGGGCGAGTCGAAATTTAACGATATGATCGCCTCGGTAAAAAGGGGCTGGTACCTAAGCAGGCTGAACTCTGGCATGGAAGACCCCCGAAACTGGGGAATTCAGCTCATCGCCATGGTGGGCAAGGAGATCGTTAACGGAAAATTTACCGGAAGGGTCGCAAGTCCCGTTTTCTGCTCCGGCTACGTTCCCGACGTGCTCGGGGCTATCGATATGGTATCCGACGATTTTATCCTGGCGGGTTCGGGGTTCTGCGGCAAGGGCTACAAGGAATACGTTAAGGTTTCTTCCGGCGGCCCCTGCATTAAAACGAAAATGAGGTTGGGATAATGAAAGAGCGAATAGTACAGGCCTTGGCGAGGGCAGAAAAAAAAGGCGGCATCAAGGCCGCGGATTGGCGGCTTGTAAGCGGGCACAGCCTGAGAGAGGAGCGGTATTACGTCAAGACAGAGCTCGAGCTGGCCCGGGAAGTGGAGGAGATCCGGCACTCCCTCACGGTCTATGTCGATGGTAGCCAGGCTGGCAAAAAAACCAGGGGCGAGGCCTCGATAAGCCTTCAGCCCAGTTTCAGCGACGAGGAAATCGATTCCAAGATCGCCGGGGCCCTCTTCGCCGCTTCCATGTCCAAGAATCCTTGGTTCGATCTGCCCGGGGCGTCGGAGGCTAAGGCGGCGCTTCCTCCCTCGGGCTTCGAGGGTATGGATGAAACGAGCCGGGCCGAGGTCTATCGGCAAGCCTTGTACGCCCCTGAAAGCCTGTCCGGGGAGGAGCCCCGGCCACGGATAAATGCCCTGGAGCTTTTCGTTTCAAAAACCAGCACGCAGTTTTCAAACTCCAAGGCCGCACATTTCGGCACTGAGGAATGGAAGGGGTATTCGGAATTCATTGTCGAAGCCCAGGGCGAATCAGGCGGGGTCGAGCTTTTCGACGATATAGCATTTTCCCAGCCCGATACCGCGAGGCTCGAGGCAGCCACGGGGACCAGGCTGGCCCAGGTACGGGACAGGGCAAAGGCAATACCGACGCCGGTGTTGAAGGATCTCCCTGTTATCCTGGGGGGCAGGGAGGCTGAAGAGGTTTTCGCATGGTTTTTCGACAATGCTTCAACCGAGATGATTTTTACAAAAGCCTCTCCTTTCGAACTTGGTATGAAGATTCAGCAGACAGATTCGGCTACCCGCATCGCGGATCCTCTGGATATCTGGGCTGAACCGGTGATTCCCGGCCTTCCCGATTCCTGCCCCTACGATCCGGATGGATTCGCTCTGGAACGAACCAAGGTTGTGGATAAGGGTGTTCTGAAGTGCCTGGTCGGCGGCATCCGCTACGCCGATTGGCTGGGCCAGCCAAGAAAGGGGTTTTTCCCTCTGTTCTCGGTTTCAGCAGGTAAGGTAAGTCTTGAACAGCTGCGCAGCCATCCTCATCTTGAGCTGGTTAAATGTTCCGATTTCAGGCTCGAGTCGACTACCGGCAATTTTGGGGGAGAAATTCGCCTTGCCTATTGGTTCGATGGCAAGAAACGGATCCCGGTGACCGGAGGCTCGATTTCGGGCTCGGTGGCGGAGCTGCGCTCCACCATGCGCAGAAGCAAGGAGCGGGCTTTAGCCTCTAGATCGCTCTGTCCCGTGGCAGTCAAGCTTGACGGGGTTTCGATTACCGGGGCGCTATAGCCAAATAATTTCCCAGGCGGGCGGAGCTGAGGCCACCGGGGAAGAATAGTATCGGGGGCAGGTTAGGAAGATGGGGCCGGCCGAGGGTTTTTATGAAAACCCCTCGGCCGGTCTGTATTAAACGCCGTATTACAGGGCTTTAAGCAAGGCAGGCACTTTATCGGTGCTTTCCCAAGAAAAACCCTCCCG
>JAVEYV010000111.1:0-7237 GCA_034003305.1 Spirochaetia bacterium
GATGGACATAGCTTGAATCGGCGTGGATATCCAGTTCCTGAGGATCGAGAATCCGGTAAAACCGCCGTCGGGATTTTCTCTGCTAATCTCGACGCATGTTCCGAAGCGGCGGGCTTCTTTGAGCGCCGCCTTGCTCCAGCTGCCGGTGACCAGATAGCTCGCCTTCCTGCCATCGTACAGATAATTCATGGGCAGCATAAAAAACTGGCTGGAAGCGCCGCCGGTCAGAAAGAGAATCTTCCACTCCGAACCCATGCCGGCCAAACGTTTAAAGCGCTCCTGGGCTTCGTTATGAAGCGCCTCGTACTCCTTGGAACGGTGAGATACCTCCATGACCGACATGCCGGTAGATTTCCAGTCCAGCAGCTCTGCCCGGGCTTCTTCAAGCACTTCCTGGGGAATGGCGGCCGGGCCTGCGTTGAAATTTACTACTCGTTCCATGGAGATTACTCCTTAGCTTTCTTGTCGCTGTATGCCTGCAGCCTTTTTTCAATGGCTTCGCCCAGGCGCAGAAGATTCTCGGCGGTCGAAGCCCCCAAATGGGGCGTGCAGAGCAGGTTAGGGGCGGAAAAAAGCGGCGATGCCCCCGGCGGTTCCTTCATGTACACGTCTGTTGCGTATCCCGCCAGCTTGCCCGAAGCAAGGGCCGCGGCAACAGCTTCCTCCACCACAACCTCGCCCCGGCAGGTATTGATAAGCCTCGCACCGTCCTTCATGAGCCCGATGCGCTCCTCGTTGATCATGCCTTTTGTCTCCGCGGTAAGCGGAGTGTGAAGGCTTATGTAATCCGACTCGGCAAGTACCTCGTTCAGGCTTTTTAAAACCGCAAGATTCGAAGATTCGACATACAGATCATAGGCCAGCACCCTCATGCCGAAGGCTTTGGCCCGGAATGCCAGCTCCCGGGCTATCCTGCCAAGACCGATGAGCCCCAGGGTTTTCCCGAAAAGCTCGCTGCGTTCCAGCTCTTTTTTTAGCCAGCGCCCTTCCCTGGTCGAGCTGTCGGCGAGACTGAGGTGGTTGGGCAAGGCCAGCATCAGGGCGAAGGCTAGTTCGGCAACCGCCACACTGGATGCCTCCGGGGTGTTTTCCACCAGGATTCCCCTCAAGCGGGCCGAATCCATATCGATCGTATCCACCCCTACACCGCCGCGGATGATAAACTTGAGTGCGGGAGCCGCATCCATCATGGCGGCATTCACCCTGGTCTTGGAACGGACGATCAGCACCTCAGCCTCGGATAGCCTTTTCATATCGGAATAGACTTCACCGAATCGGGACAGTCTCCGAGGCAGATCGGGGAAGAATGCGTCGGCGAGCAATATTTTCATCAAGACCTCCTTGCGTGCACTGCGGCTCTGCGAAGGACCGGTGTGTTTTATAATCAAAGCAGGCGGAGCGGGAAATGTTTTCCGATAATATTCAGCATGTCCGGGACTGTCAAGGCGAATCGCCGCTGCTATTGCATATTTATACCTATATTATGCATTATTACCCATTCGTTATGCGCCGCGCCTCAATATAAAAACGCTTTTCCGCTGCCTCGCCCATGGAAAAACTCTTCCTCGGCATAACCCCGTCCTTTACAATCGTGGAGAAAAAAGAGTCCTTGTCGATCGGCGGACAGTAAATTCCCAGGCTGCCCGGCTTGGATGCCAGCGAGAGCAGACTCCCGGAGCCATGGATGTAATCGATTGAAGCACCGGGCCTGGTTTTCAGATACCGGTCGAGAAAATCCTGCAGGCTCCCGACCGCCAGCTTGGCCCGCGGCTTGGTAAAACGGAGCAGGCCGGCCCTGCCCTGCGTCACCCAGGCTGCCCGATGGGCTTGCTCCGGATCCTCCTGATCGCAGCGGAGGAATGCTTCCTTGGGCTCGGAGAGCTGAGTAATCTCCACGCCCTCGGCTTCCAAAGCCCTGAAGAAATCCCTGGAGTCCAGATTGAAAAGAACCCTGTGTATGGGATGAAAAGGCAGCCCTTTATCGTGGATATTCACTATCTCCGCAAGGGCGTAACGGGCTGGATGGTTTTTCAGGAGAGCCGCTTTTTCCGACTCCGTACCGGCCCCTTGAGAAATCCCTGCTTTGGTCTCCTCCCAGATAGCCTTGGCGGTGGCCAGGGAGTGATTGCCGTCGCCGACGGCGAAAAGCAGCGGATCGCCGCTGCCCTGCCGGCGCGCGAAGGCTTCAGGATCGGCCAGATCCTGGAGCGCCGAGTCTATCAGCTGAATGCTTGCCTGATCGTTCAAAAACCATGCGCGCACATGGCCTCCGCCTTCCATGAGCTGGAAATCGTAGAGCCTCGGGTAATATTCCCTGCGCCTGTACAGCGCTTCGATAAGCGTCGCGCCCGGATCATCCACAAGCACCATCACATGGGGCAGTTCAAGGGCGGCAGCCCTGCGTATCGCCATTCTGGGGGGAAGCCGGGAGAGGATAGTTCCCTCGGTGGGCCGGATGAGGCTCTTGGAGCCTTGGTTGAAATCGTAGCGTTCGAGATCGAGGAGGACCAGAAGTCCCAGTCGCGGACTGGCCACATAGGCTGTGCTGCGCTCCACTAAAACGAAGCCCTTTCCGGGGCTTTTTAGATAGCCTTCCCTCAGATACTGATTCATGGTCCCGTGAATCCGCCCGATCCTGTCCTGAGCGTCCTCGTCGTCCAAATAACACTCGGGAAAGATAAGATTCAACGCAGAAGGCTTGTCGCCGACAAATTCCCTTACCCTCTCCCAATACTCCCGTTCGGAGGAATACTGGTCGCAGGCCACAACAGCCCAGGCACCATAGTCCAGTCCGTGATCGGGCAAAAGCACCTCGGGTACTCCGAGGCCTAGTTTCTTCAATGTTTCAAACTCATTGTTCATCGTTTTTCTTCCAGATGATACCGTACCCGCAGCAGGCTGAGCAGTTTTCTGTAGACAAAAAATGTGCCAGCCATGGCAAGAATGAAGCAAAGTGTCAGAGCCCATACGATCGCCGTGCCGGGCAGCATGCGGGCCAGACTGATCGAGTAGAGCCAGAGAAGAAGGAGAAAGAATGCGGCCGTCAGCACTATGTTGCCGATCGTGGCAACAAGAAGGAAGAGGAGGGTTTTAGTTCCCTTGGTCATGCCCGGGATTCCCTTTGGCGCCGGCCAGAAAACCGCTGAGCAGCAAGAGGGATGCGCCAATGGTGATGGCTGTGTCGGCGATGTTGAAGGTCGGGAAGCGCTCCATCCCCAAGAAGCCGAATAAGGAAAAGGAGAGATAGTCCACTACCCCCTCGGGTCTGAAAATGCGGTCGATCAGATTTCCTGCCCCTCCGCCAACGATAAGCGCGATGGAGATTCTCTGAAAAAAACTGAGGCTCGCAGACTTAATGGAATAAAAAACAGCCCCAATGATGAAAATCGCGGGTATGACGATGAAAAGAATAATCCGAAAAAGCCGCGAGGCTCCGTCGCCAATGGAAAACGCTATGCCCAGATTTCTGGTGTGCACGATCCAGAGAAAGTCGTTCATGAGCCGCAGGCCGATTCTGTTCTCGGGAATCAGGGCTATGATTTTCGCCTTTACCAGCTGATCGAGGAGTATGATCGACGCTGAGAGCAGTGCGGAGAGCAATAGTGTCTTTGTACGGCTTAAGCCCTTTCGCTCTAGCATCGATTCCGGCTGCATTTGTTCGTTCATGTGGATACTTCCAAGCCTAGAGTCCGGTGGGTAAGTCGATAAACAGGGTTTGAAGGCCCGTTTCCGCCTTGAGCTTGGCCTCGACGGCCTTGAGTCCCCAGGTCTCGGTGGCATAATGGCCGGCGGCGATAAAGGTGAGCCCGCCCTCCACGACTTGATGGTATACCGAATGGGAAGGTTCCCCGGTAATAAAGGCGTCGATGCCCACCCCGAGCGCCTGAAGCGCCTCAAAAGGAGCTCCTCCGGAGACGATGGCTACGGTGGATATGGGCTCAGGCCCCGCGGCGATGACTGTTCTAGGCCGGCTGTTGTCCGGAAGAATCGCTGCGCTCAGCTCTGCCGCCGAGCGGGGTTGGGGAAGCCGCCCTGAAACACCGATGGCAACACCATGATAGATGCCGAAGGGTTTTCTATCAGCAAGCTGCAAAAGATTCGCCAGCTGGGCATTATTCCCCAGCTCGGGGTGCATATCCAGGGGCAGATGACAGGCGTAAAGCCCCATATCGGCCTTGAGCAGGCCGCGGATACGCTCCAAAAGCGGGCCTTCGATCCTGGCGGGAGATCCCCAGAACATGCCGTGGTGTACAAAGAGAAGCTCTGCCTTAGCCTCGGCGGCCCTGCGTATTGAAGCGGCGCAGGCGTCCACCGCAAAGGCTACCTTTGTCAGCTGCCCCCCCGAACGCCCTACCTGTATGCCGTTCAGCGAGTCGTCAATGCTGCGAAGCTCATCGATCCGCAAAAAGGATCTACACCAGAGGTCAAAATCGGAAAGCGTCATGGGGGGAGCATATAATAAAAGAGCCTTCCGGGGAAGGAGGCAAACCCCGGAAGGCTCCTGGCAGCCAGCGCTGCCGCTATTAGGGGACTATTCCGTTTCGCCACCGGTTTCATCCCGTTCTGTCGATAGGAAACATATCGCAGTAATTAAAAATCGTCAAGTGAATATGCTTGAATTTATATGAAAATAAAAGAAACTATCGCAAAGGGTTGTAGAAAAAGGGAAATATAGTTCCTTTATGCACGATATAATAGCCGAGTCTGGACAGCGGCCTTTCTAAAGGAGAAAATAGTCCATGGTCCCCCTCGTACTGCTTCTCGGTCCCATGGCTTCGGGCAAGACATCGCTCTGCAAATCGCTCTTCAAGACCATGGCCGACGCCGCCATGAAGCCTTTTGCGATAATCCAGGAAAACCGCCGCAACCCAGAGGGGTATCCGCTTGAACTGCGACTCGTCGAGCTTCCCGGCGGGGAGGAGCGTTTTCTCGCTGCCCGGGGCGTTTTCAAGGCTGAACAACAATCGGGCGAGGGAAACGGAAGGGAATTGAACCCCTTTGTGTTCGAGAAGCCAGCCTTCGTCTGGGCTTGCGCAAAAATAAATCAAGCGCTGGCTGAGGGCTGCGGAGCCCTGATCGTCGACGAGATAGGTCCCCTGGAAGTTTTTAAAGGAGACGGCCTCATGCCAGCCCTGGAAGAGGCGGCGAATGCCGAGGGGCTTCTCCTCATTCTAAGCCTGCGGCCTTCTCTGGAAGAAGCGCTGCTGGGGCGCCTTCCCAAACTTACGGCCAGGCCCCGCATGCGAGTCCTTCCGGATCGGTTTCGGGAAAAAAATGAATTACTTTTTCTCGGCAAGGACATAATTCGGCATTGTCAGGATAAAAAATGAACCGTATAGTACCAAGAGACGCTATAATGAAAAAACGCAATGACCGCATACGTCGGAGACTCCTATGATCATGTGGAATGCTGAACTTACAAAACGCCTCTCCTGCACGGAAAAGGAAAAAGCCGCCCTGCCCGGACTCGTGACCGGGCTTCTCGATCTGGCGGACAGGCTGCGGGCGGGGGGAATCAAGTCGCTTATCGGCGCCGGGCCGGAAAAAGATCAGGACATCCTCGCCTACGGACTGCGCATGATTTCCGAAGGCCTTTCGTCGGAGACATTAGAAGAAATCCTGGCAATCTATCTGGCGACAAGCACCCTGACAGGCTACGATTTCCTGGTTCAGTGCATTTACGTCGAAGCCATTCTGAGCATCGCCGGCGGCGACTCCAGGGAATTGCTGCTGCGCAAACTGGCGCCGTACTGCGGCGCCGAGAAAGCCTTTGCCCTCCTGAAGGCTCAAGAACCCCTGCGACTCGCCGAAACGCCATGATTATCAACTCCCTCTGCGAGCTTCACCGCAATCTAAGCATCGATATCAAGAAGATCGGTGCGGAAAAAACCAAAGCGCCTCAGCGAACAAAAAATCCGCCGGCGAAGAAGGACCTGCCCGAGATCGAGCATCTGCAAAGCCGGTTTGCGGCTACGCCGAAAAAAACGGCCATCTACCTGGAATTGGCCGCCCGCTTTGTGCTCGTAATCTCCCATTATCAGCAGGAGGGCAAGGAGCGGATACTCTCGGCGGCCAGGGAAGAACGCAGGAGACTCCTCAAGTACTCCTACTCGCTTATCGCCTCATCCACGACCCCCGAGCTTGTCCGTCAGGCATTTTACAGCGCAGGGCTCTCCAGCGCCGCCGGCTATGCCGACGAATGCGAGTCCGAAATGTTTATAACCGGGACCAGACTCGCCATAACCAAGGCTCATCCAGTGGTGATAATGCGTACGATGACTGCCTTTCTTGGCCTGCAGGTATTCGACCAGGTGGAATCCTGGCTTTTAGAGCATTTTAGCCAACGAACCGAGGAAGACGAGGAATTGATCATCCCCGGGGACCTTTCTGAGATCCTTTCGGATACACGGCTCTCTCCAGGCCAGATCGACATGGCGGTACGGATGGCGGGAAATCAGCTTATGGCAGCAAGCCTGGCGGGCTGCCCCAGGCAGACCGTCGACCTTGTCAAAACCCTGTCCTATTCCAGGCTCGGGGGAGCGCTTTTGGACTGGAATATCCGGGAAGCGAGGGCCAGACTGTCTTCCGACGAACTTTCGGACGCCCAGAGCGCCTTTCTGGAACTTCTAGGATCCCTCGACGAGCCGAACCCGGCGGAACTCCGCCAGGAAGATTGGAGCAGCGGCATAGATGAAAGCCTGGTGGCGGATATCAGCAATCTTATAATGGAGCTGGACGAGAGGATTCTCAAATCGGTTGTGGCGGCGCTGGATCCGGCGCTTATCGCCTCGCTCATCCAGGCCATGGAGCCCATAGCCCATGACAGGCTCTTTTCCTGCGCCCCATCGAGCCGGAGTAAAAAGATTTTAAACGCCCTGGAGGTCGCCCAGGCGCTTTCGCTGAATGAAATAACCAGAAGAGCCCAGATATTCGCTCAAAAGGTGCTCTCGGAATTGACGCCCAAGACTAGCAAGAGGGGGGCTGGAAGATCATTGCAGCTCTCCGCCAGCCTCAGACAGAACCTGACATCGATTCTGAGCAGGGAATGAGCGGCTAAAAATTTCGGATTGCGGCTATTTGTGAAGCAGCTGTCTCGCCCGCTCGGTAGCCTTCATCACCGCCTTGATAAGGGTGACCCGCAAGCCTCCCTCTTCCAACTCCATGATTCCGTCGATGGTGACGCCTGCGGGCGTGGTGACCTGATCCTTGAGCTTCGCAGGATGCTCGCCGGTCGCCA
>JAVEYV010000112.1:0-7230 GCA_034003305.1 Spirochaetia bacterium
AAGACGTAGGCAGTTCCTCGAAGCTTGTTGCAAGAAGGGTGTTTGGGCTCCCCGGGCAGGGGCCGGGCGCGGTGCCGCGCCCGGCCCCTGCCCGGTCTGTCATTTACCTGCATCCAGCAAGGCCTGAAGTCCTGTTTTAAGCTCCGAGAAACTCAAGCCCTTGGATGTAGCCCAGTCACGAATGGCAGCCAAATCATGGCCCATCTCACCGCCTGTGACCGACTTGATTTGATCTTCGCTCAAGCCCCAGGTCTTTAGGTCTTTAAACGTGGTCTTGCCCACAATCGTTCCAGCCACTGCTCCGCTGCCTTCTACGCCCGCGCTGCTGGTCTTGGTCGGGCTTGGGGTATGAACTGTCGTACTTGTTGTGCTCGCCGCAGGAATCGCCGCAGCAGAAAGGGCCGGCGTCTGACTGGGCTCTTTAGGCTGAACAGGGACCGAAGTCTGGCTGGGCTCTTTCGGCTGGACAGGGGGCTCTGCCTGTGCCGACAAGGTTGTCTCGGTTTTTTCGGACGTTACAGAAGAACCCTTCGGACTCCATGCGCGCAGGGCAGCTTCCTCGATCAGTTCGGGCGAAGCCTTCCCTTGTTCCCGGAGAATTTCAATGGCAGTGTACGGAAGGATGGTCGATTCCTCGGGCAGATGCGGAATTCCGGTAAGGAGGCTGACAAAAAGCTTTACCGCGTCGGTGCCGATCTCGGTGCCTTCGGGTAGGCTTGCCCCCTCAAAGACAGTTTCAAGAGTATTTACCTTCAATACTGGATCTGTTGCGCCGAAAGCCTTTAACAAAAGTCCGACATCGAAATTAAAGGCTGTGGCGACATCGTTCCAGGTGTAGGAGCCGCGGATATCAGAAGGATTGGGCATTCCGGCGAAATCACCGCTACGGATAGTTACCGGTTGTTTTGTACTTTCGGTTTTCCATAGCCCGGTAAACTTGGCTCCAGCGATACCGACGACAATGCTCGCAACAACAACGATACCCAGGGTTTTATAAGTTATTTTCATTTCTCACCCCCAAGATTCTTCTCGGCGGCTTTTGCCGATTTCTGCCCGAAAGAATCCTTCACCTGTCCCGGAAGGGCAAGCATGTCTACAGTCGCCGGCACTGGACATGCAGCCTCGCTTGTGCACTCGAGACAGCTTATGCATTGGTGGTCTCGCACTACTTTCGCCGTGGAAACCTCAATATTCATGGGACAGGCTTTGTCGCAGGCCTTGCAGGAAATGCAGGTCGGGGCATTCCGCCGTATGCCGAATATTCTGAAAAGATTAAAAATTCCCAAAAAGGCCCCATAGGGACAGGCGTACTTGCAGAATGGCCTTTCCACAAAGAGCGAGAGCAGGACAACCAGGGCCAGGGCAATATACCCGGTAACAGCCACTTCACCCGTCCAGAGATTGAAGAGAGTGAAATAAGGATCGTAGTCCTGAAAAATCAATTTTCCTGTTACTGCGGTCATGTAGCTTACCCAAATGAGAACCAGGTAGCGCAGATACCGCAGCACCTTGTCCAGTCGCCGAGGCACGAAGGTATTGTACTTTTTCCCGAATATCTTTTTACCGAGGGCTGCGAGCCATTCCTGAAAAGTGCCGAATGGGCAAACCCAACCGCAGATGACAGGGCCGAAAAGCAATGCGAGAACCAGGGCAATACCCGCCAATACAAGCGAAGATTCGTGGACCTTCTTTACCAGTGTCCCCACGTTCAGCAGCTGCCAGATGCTGACAACGCCCCCAAAAGGACAAATCGAGTGCAGGGAAGCTTCAGGCAGCAAGGGAATTGTTATTCCTTTTTCCTTGAGCGCACCCGAGGTAGCCGTTACCGCTACGACGATGAAAAAAACAATCTGGACAATCCGTCGGGCCTTCCGTTGGCCCTTGCCCTTAATTCCGGCAGTCTTTGTCTTCATGATTCCTCCTGGAAAAACTACATGTAAGCAAATGCAGATTCCGTGCCAAAAAAGATTTAACAAGGAACCAGTCTAATGATCGTGGAAAAGCGGAAAATTAGAGTGGTATCCTGTATTCCTGCACATAAATTCTATGCAGATCGAATAAACGTGCAATGTAAAGTACCTGAAAAAGATCCCTTAGCTGGAAATATTTACCCCTTTGAGAGGTTTAACGACAGAATTGGGAAATCCTTTCCCCTGGTTCTCATTCATGATATACCTTGGAAGAGGAAAATTGCAGATAGTATAAAAACCGCATTGAGTTTTTTTGCATAACAGATACAATTCTATATGGCGGCTAACGCCGAGGAGAGATCATGAAGCTCCGTGCCGGTCTTTTTGCTATCCTGTTTCTGTTCACCTTCGCTTCAGGACTCCCGGCTCAGCCCGTGATAAGTCAAAAGCAGGATATCGCGATCTTCTCTCTGGGCTACTATGGATGGAACATACCTTCAAAAGCCCTCGGGTCCATAGACGGAGAAATTCAAAAGGTATTCTCGGACCTGGGCAGATTTATCATACTCGGCGTAACTCAGCGCTTTTCGTCCTCGGACATCAACAGCTTTATCGATGCTGTCAGGCGTTCGAAACAGAGTGACTTTGTAATGCCGGAAAAATTTCAGTTCGGAGAATCCTTTCTCACCGAAGGAGAATTCAACCGCCTCACCGGCGCGTTTATTGTGGTAGTACCCGTAGTGGTGGAATTCAATTCCTATTACGACTATAAAAACCTCCAGTATAAAACCAGCATAAAAACCAACATATCGTTTATCGATATGGCGGCGGGAGGCAGTCTCCTGGCCATAAAAACGATCGAAACCTCGGGCAGCCACGATAAAAATCAGTTCGAATCAGTACAGTCGGCCATCTCATCCATACCTCCCCAACTGCAGTTCGCAGTGCGTTCAATACCGCAGTTTCAGATTAATACCAGAATTCTCAGCGTCAGCGGTTCAACGGTGAGAATGCAGATGGGTACAGACATGGGGATTCAGAAGGGCGACGAGTACGCGATCATAGAAACCGCCAAGATCGAGGGCTTCGACGATTCGAGAGAATCGGGTCTTGTTGTCATCAAAGAGGTAAGCAGGGAAGTATCCACCGGGCAGGTGCTTTACAAATCCATTCCCTTAAGCAAGGACACCCAGCTCCGGGAGATACCAAGGCTGGGTTCAGAGATAGATTTATACCTCCATTCCATCGGCGACTCCAGCGCAGGTTCCATCGTCCCGGGGTTTCGGGCAACCTTATCCAGGGGCTTTTACGCCTTCAGACCCTTTGTGGCGGCACAGGTTCCCGTTACTCTTATCAATGGTTTCCTTGTCTTCGGAGTTATTCCAGTCGAAATTTTCCCGGTCAACGCCCTAATTGGGGCTGAGTTTCTCATGAACATGGGCAGGCTTTCCTTAGCTCCCAGCGCTGCCTTCGGGTTATCGTACTTTTCAATAACAACCCCTATCACCTCCTCCGATACCGACTTCCTCTCCCATGTAGGGCTCCAAGCCGCTCTGCGAATAGCCTATCTCTTGGGAAGAAACAGCAGGGCTTTCGTCGATATCGGCTATGAAAGCTGGATCGCTGTAGCAGGAGAAGCTGCTTTCGGCAACCGAAGTTATTCGGGCACCATGATTGGAGCGGGTATCACGTTTAAGCTTTGAAGGAGTCGCGACAGGACAGCGGGATATTTCAAATCAGCCTGTGAATCCTGATCTTCCTGATATCCTGTCCAAAAAGGTCAGGGCAGCGAGGCCAGTATATCCCTGCCGAACGATTGTCCGCCAAGCTCACGAAGCACGCTTCGCCTGGCCCCCGCTTCATCGGAAGCCAGGGCTTGCCTACTTTTATCTGCCGCGTAGAGCGTGGCGCCCGAAGGCAGGTCGACGATCGTGACCGAGGCGCTGGCCGAGGCCAGGAACATGCCCGACTCCCTGCTGACAGAGTCGATTTTCGCGCTGCCGTAGGCCAGCCTGAGCGTGCCTTCGGGCGCCGCTGTCCTTGCCTGGGCGATAAGGCGGTCCTGAGGGCCGAAAAGCAACCCAGGATCGAGATTGAGGCTTCGAACCGAAAAGCCCTCTCTGATAAGGGTTTCAGCCAGTCCGGACTGGGCAGCGTCGAGGCTGGAAACCTGCCCATTCTCGTCCCTGTCGACGATAAACAGGGCCAGAGGAATCTCGGAGGCGCCGGAAGCCACAATATAGGGAAGCTCGGCGTACTTGGTCCGGATTTCGTCCTCCAGGGCGGCTACCTGGGGCTCAAAACCAGGCCCCACCGCATCCATCAATTCCATGGACGATGAAAGATCCAGCTGAACTAGTATCTTACCCCGCCCCACAAAGTCAGGCGCGGGCAGGTTCAAATAGGCGAAGCCCGAGGCATCGCTTATGAAGGAGGCAGTTCTGGTCCCCAATTGGCCGTTGGGCATTTTTCGGGAATAGCCGATCATCAGGGTAGCTCCTGGCAAGGGCTTGCGGCCCTGGGAATCCTCCCTGAACACGCGGACAGCCAGGGGCTCGGAATATGCCTTGCCCAGGGATCCTTGCAGGGATTTTCCGTCGCCGATCAGGAATCCTATGCCGGCGATCTGGGCTCGAGCCTTGTTGGCGTTGCGCTCCAGTTTGATTGCGGCGTTTTCCACCTCGGCGCCTGAAGCCGCGGCCATCGCCTCGATGTATTTGTTCGCGGCGTCCAAAGCCCTGCCTTCGGCGGCGAAGGCATCACCCTCGGCTTCAGGCCTTGCCACGGCGTCGGCTCTTTCCTTGAACAAGGCCGCTATGCGGGCTTTTTCCTTTTCAAGCTCCCGGGTTTCGTAACGGGCGAGGATATAGGCGGTTGTCATACCGGTTTTCGGCTCTTTGGCCAGGTGTTTCTGGGTTACCTGGAAACCGGTCAAACGGTTGCTGGATTCGGTCTCCACGGTTTGACGGAGATCGGCCGAGTAGGAATCCAGGGATGCCCGCGCCGTGGCGCTGGTGCTCACCCGCACATTCACGCCGATGTATTGCATGATTCCCGCGATGAGCCTGTCTGTCGCATCGCCGATGGCGGCAGCCGGATCGCCGGCCGAGGCGGAGCCGGTAAAATAGGTGTAGGTTCCATCGGGAGAGGGCGGGGACAGGGCCCACTGCGGCAGCTTCGGCCCTGTCGCGCAAGAAACCAGCACCGCAGCCAAGAGCAGCACTGACAATGCAGGAAGTGTTTTTTTCATTTTATTTCCTTCCGATTGAGAACCGATGGATGCAACGAACCAGCCGCCGGGAGCCTTTTTCAAAGGCTCCCGGCGGCGAAACTGCCACGTACGGAATCATTACTTGCCGTCGAAGAAATCCTTGGCGACGGTGTTCTGAACCAGATCCATGGCCCGCTTTGTCTCAGGCGTTGGAGGCTCTGAGCCTTCGAGCTCCTTCATCATTATGTCGAATTGTTCTTGCAGCATATCCTTCGAGATGGTCCAGAGCTGGATAACCCTGTAGATCTGCTTATCAGGCTTGTTGTCGGAGGTGAAGGTCTGCACCTTAACCCACCAATCGGTGTCCTTCCTGAATCCCGAATACTTGGCCTCGGACACACTGGCTACAAAACGCTCGCCGTACACGCCAAAGTTCTTGGAATCAGCATCGGCGACGTTGGCGCCCTTGAAGGCGTCTTTTACCCTCGTGGACAGATAAGAGGAAAGCTCTGTTTGGGCTTGCATCCTTTCGGCCAACAACATGGCGCTCTGAAGATTCTGGGCTTCAAACTGGGCAATAAACACAACGTAGTCGCGGTAATCGGACATTTTCTCAACGTCCTTGGACCCGCCGATGATCGCCGTCTCTACCCAGCGCGGTGTCTTTACCCCGTATGCCGTACCCTTATCCTCCAAAAGAACCTCGCCTTTGCGCAGGGGCGCTTTTGTGGCGCAGGAAAGGACTGTGGACAAAACGAGAGCCACGACGACTGCCATCAGAAACCACTTGCTTCTCTTCATCATCTTCCTCCTGGTGCCTTTACATTATAGCCTGGCCGCCGGCTGGACGAAACGATCCTGCCGACGGCGCGGCCCCTGATTCCATGTCTGGTCGCGATCGCGATTTCAACCCAGCCTGCGGAATCTACAATCCGCTGTTAAAGGTAAACGACTTGCCCCGCATGTACACCAGGTACATATCGGGCAGCATGGCTGATACTGCGGCATCATAGATGGCTTCCTGGGCCTTTGCCTTGCTCATGAACCCATAGAGCGCGATGCGGGATTCTCCGGGAGAGAAGGAGAGCTGTTCAGCCTCTTTGAACTTGCGGCCCAGGGCTCGCACCAGCTGGGCGACCATCTTGGCGTCAGGGACTTTTTGCACAATAAGCTCAAAACGAATACCCCTGGCAAGGGAGGCTCCGTACAGTGCCTTGGACTGCTCGGTAACCTTGGGCATGGACTGCCAAACGCTGGCCGCCAGGGCGTTGGAAACCGCCGCCTCCAGGGAGACCGGGCTGAAGGTCGGCGGACTCATAAAGGCGACCGATCCCAAGAGCACAGCGGTAGAAGCTTCGAAAAGCTTCATGGTTCCCTGGGCGCTTCCGCTGAAGGAGCCGGTTCTGCCGGAACCCGAGACCTGAGCATCGATTTCAATGTAGATATCGGCGTTGAATTTCTGGGCAAGGTACTGGATCATGTCGATGGATCCGCCTGTTTCAGCCTGGTAGGCAGAAATCTGATCCTTTTTGTTCCTTTCTATTTGATCGAAATCGATAACCGACAGGCCCTGTTTTTCTATGAGATAGCGGTTAGCCTGGCTAACCCCAATCCGCGCCAGCTGCGGGTCCAGGCCGGAGGATTCATTATAATAGACCATGTAGCTGAGGCGGTTCAGATAGTCGGCTAAAAATGCCTGATCTTCCTGGCTGAGCCCGGAACTCAAGCCTGAGGGGCTCTGGATTGGAGCGCTCTGGGGCAAGCCGCTCTGGGATTGGACTATCTGGGCTGCTGTGCTCTGCGAACTGGTGCTGCCCTGGGGCGTGCCGGGGCTCTGGGAAGGCGCTGTCTGTGCTGGGCTTGCAGGGAAATCCGGCGTTGAGCTGCCTTGAACAATAGCCTTCGCCCTGTCGTTTTCGGCGTTCACCTCCTGCACAGGGACCTTGGTTGCACAGGACGCTGCCGCCAGGATGATCACTAAAAGAGAAAACCTTTTCAGTAAAGGTCCAAATTTCATCTTCCGCCCCCTTTTCCTGAATCAGCCTAAATCGATGGCTTCATTATCCTATATCAACAGAGAATTACAATGACAGCCTACGGGGTATGAAA
>JAVEYV010000113.1:0-7196 GCA_034003305.1 Spirochaetia bacterium
TTAAAGCCGTAGCCGAGGGAAAGATCTACATGACCATCGCCCTGCCCCCCTATGATATTGGAAGGATAGGCGTTCAGTTCGCCAAGGATGTTCTCGGCGGCAAGCAGGTTCAGGCTATGAAAATCATGGATGTCAGCTTCGTAACAGAAAAAAATGTCGGACAGTTCAGAAAATAGGACTGAAACAATGGTAGGCCTCGAGACTCCCCAAGGGGCCTCGGGGCTTTCGGTCCTGGGAATATCCAAGGGATTCCCCGGCGTTCAAGCCCTGGACAGCGTCTCTTTCTCTCTTCAGCGAGGAGAGGTCCACGCAATCCTGGGCGAGAACGGCGCGGGAAAATCCACTCTGCTCAAGATCCTCAGCGGCGCCCTCCAGCCCGATTCAGGCCGAATTCTGCTGGATGGAGAGGATATTTACCTCAAGACTCCCAAAGCCGCCTCGCAGATTGGAATCGCGACAATCTACCAGGAGCTCAGTCTCATTCCATGGCTTTCGGTGGCGCACAACCTTTTCCTGGGCAGGGAATGGATGGTTGGCCGATTCCTTATGTCAAAGACAAAGCTCAAACAAAAGGCGGAAGAAGTCTTTTCTGCCCTCGGCCTTTCCCTGGATCCGAACGCCATAGCGGGAGATCTCGGCATGGCCGAACAGCAGCTCGTGGAAATCTCCCGGGCCTTTTCGCGCAGTGCCCGTTTTATTCTGATGGATGAGCCCACCGCTTCTCTCACGGAAACAGAGATCAACCTTCTGTTCGGAAAAATTGAAACCCTCAAGAAAGCCGGCGTGGGAATACTCTACATCTCCCACAGGCTCGAGGAGATTTTCCGCATCGCCGACCGGGTGACGGTTATGAGGGACGGCAAGAGCGTTTACAGCGGCATCGCCGGAGAGCTCACGCTTCCAGAGCTCATAGCCCGCATGGTTGGGCGATCTATCGGAAATCATTATCCCAAGGATTCTGTAGAGCCCGGAGAACTCCTATTGGAAGCCAGAGACGGAGCTTCCGGGGCAGAAGGCTTAAGCCTGTCGCTCCGCCGGGGAGAGGTGGTCGGCCTGGCCGGCCTCGTGGGAGCCGGAAGAACCGAATGGGCCAGAAAAATCTTCGGCGCCGACCCTGATCCCACAATGCGGATCAAAGTCAGCGGGACCGAAGTCTCGGTCGGCTCTCCCCGGCAGGGGCGGGACCTGGGGATGGGCATGGTTCCGGAGAACCGCAAGGAACACGGCCTCATTTCCGGCAGATCGGTGCTTCACAATATAACGATTACCATTATTGACTGGCTTTCAAGGCTCGGCATCGTTGACCGGAAGCGCCAGGCAGCTGTTTCTGACGAATACATCGATAAGCTGTCGATCAAATGTTCGTCGGATACGGTCGATGTCTCCACCTTAAGCGGCGGAAACCAGCAAAAGGCTGTCCTGGCCAAGTGGCTCGCCCGAAAGGGAAAGATCATAATACTGGACGAGCCTACCAGGGGTATCGACGTGGGGGCAAAACTGGAGATGTACCAGCAGATGAACACCCTGTGCAGGGAAGGCAAGGGAATCATCCTCATATCCTCCGATCTTCCCGAACTGCTCTCCATGAGCGATCGCCTCTATGTCATGCATGAGGGAAGATTCGTAGCCACTCTTTCAAGACAGGAAGCCAGCCAGGAAAAGATTCTCGAGTATGCATCGGGACTTAACTATAGCCAAATCAACAGGAACGGGAGTGAAGGGATATGAAAATGCTGACAAAAGGCGGTATGTCTAAGGTTTTTTCCCGTTATGGCTCGTTCGGCGTTCTTTTTGTCATCACCCTGGCCATGTCCCTGGCGAACAAATCCTTTCTCACCGTTCCCAATCTCGTCAATGTTGCGCGACAGGTATCCATCAATACCATCATCGCCGCGGGCATGACCTTCATCATAATCACGGCGGGCATAGACCTCTCGGTGGGATCACTGGTGGCGCTTTCCAGCTGTGTGGCGATGATCATTATCGAGGCGACAGGCTCCTCACTGCTGGGCATATGCACCGGCATTCTCATCGGCGGTGTTGCAGGAGCCTTTACCGGAGCCTTTATAGCCTGGGCAGGTATTCCTCCCTTTATCGTCACCTTGGCAGGCCTCACCATCTATAGGGGCATCGCCCTGATCATTACAGGGGGAACGCCCATCATCAGGTTCGAGGGAGGATTTCTCATCCTCGGCCAGGGCAGTCTGTTGGGAATACCAGTGCCGGTGATCATAATGATCATCGTCGTCATATTCATGCATTTCCTCCTTACCCGGACAGCCTTCGGCACCCATGTCTATTCGGTGGGAGGCAACGAGGAAGCCAGCCGCCTCTCCGGGATCAAGGTGGGAAAAATTAAGTTCCAGGTCTATGTCATGGGGGGAATGCTCACAGCGCTCGCGGGCATGGTTCTCATGGGAAGACTCTCTTCGGCCCAGCCCAATACAGGGGAAGGCTTCGAGCTGGACGCCATAGCCACGGTGATTTTAGGCGGAACCAGCCTCATGGGAGGCAGGGGCACAATCTGGGGAACCCTGGTGGGAGCCTTTATCATCGGGATTCTCAATAACGGCTTCAACCTCATGGCCGTGGACGCCCACTTCCAGCTGGTCGCCAAGGGAATAATCATCCTGCTCGCCGTGCTCCTGGACCGCTATCTCAAAAGGAAGTAAGTCAAACATTCAGTTTGCCTGACATAAGAGGTCAGGATTACAGCTCCTTTTCAGCGACTTTACTACAGGAAGGTATCCCAGAACGACCATTCCACATTAAGGAAGACTCGGTTAATGCGTGCGCCAGCGAGGTCTTTAAACTCGGTTACGCCAATAAGGACATAATCCCCTTCCTCCAGCGGACCGGTGTCGAACTCCTGAACTACATGGTAGCCTGTGTTCCCAAGCTCATCCGCCTCCATCGCCCCCAGGGGATCCAGACCTACTCCATCCAGCTGCACGGTGAATTTAGTAAAGGGTATCAGGGCCTCGGCCTCTGTTTTAGTCAGTGTTTGATCCTCGATACCCCTGCTCATGATCAGGGTATAGCCTTCAGCTTTGGCTTGAAGCTCCCTATTGGAATCATCATTCTCCGCTCCTGCGAGCTCGCCGTAAAAATATATTTTACCTTCGATATGCTTGAACAAACCGCAGCTCGCAAACAAGGTCAGCAATAAGACAGCACTCAGAAGATAAAGTTTTTTCATCACAGCCTCCTGCAGTATTTGTCCGTAATAGAAATTATTTCATAGCCTAATAATCAGGGCAACATTCAAACTGAGTTTTTCAGGCCCTACCGCTTGCCCCTTTTAGCTCATTGCCGGTAGGATCATCGGCATGGAACTCAGTCCGGCGGCGATAGCCGTCATGTGCCTCGCCGCCTTTGCCATAGGTGTAGCCAAGAGCGGAATCGCTGGAATTGTCACTTTCTTCACTCCCTTTGTAGCCATGACCATGCCCTCGAGAATGGCCACCGGCATCATGCTCCCCCTCATGGTAGCCAGCGATATAGCAGCCGTTCTGTATTGGAGACGCAAGGCTAAGTGGGGAACACTCAAATGGGTGCTGCCGGGATCGCTCACCGGCTTGATCCTTGGATTTATTCTTCTTAAAAATATCAACGATGAAACCTTTAAGCCGATACTGGGATTATTTATCATTCTGATAGCGTTGACCGGCACGAGTCTCAAGTATTTAAAATTCAAGATCCGAGCAGAGAATAAAATCATGCCCATGCTGGCAGGCTTGCTTGCGGGTTTCTTTGCCATGCTCGCCAACGCATCGGCACCAATTATTGCCATTTACTTTCTGGCCATCGATCTTAAAAAAGAAGATTTCGCCGGCACCAATGCCTGGTTTCTCATGACGACGAATATTTTAAAGCTTCCCTTCAGCTTCGCCCTGGGTACGATCACCATAAGCCATTTGGGTTTCGACGCCCTTATCTTTCCACTGTCGCTGGCCGGGCTGGCTTTGGGAATACGATTCGTCAAACGGGTGCCTCAAAAAGTTTTCACCGTTATTATTCAAATCTTGTCAATTCTGGCGGGTCTTCGGCTGCTTTTTTAAAGCTCGCGGATCAGCAGATCCTCGTAGCTTTCTCGCCGCACCGAAAGGCGGTGTCTTCCCTCCTCGGATGTCATGACCACGGCAGGGCGGGGAATCCTGTTATAGTTGGATGCCATGGAGTGGTTGTAAGCGCCGGTTGAAAAAACAGCGACGATATCTCCGGGCTTCGGTTCGGCCAGAGCGATATCCCTGATAAGGATATCCCCGGATTCGCAGCATTTTCCCGCCAAGGTAACGACTGTGTCATGGCTCCAGTCAGCCTTGTTCGCGCTGAGGGCGTAATAATCGGCTTCGTAAAGGGCAGGCCTGATATTGTCCGTCATTCCCCCGTCCACCCCCACATAGGTTCTGATTCCGGGAATGGTTTTGACCGAGCGGACTTCGTACAGGGTAATGCCGGCTTCGCCGACTATCCACCGCCCAGGCTCGATAGTGACCATGGGCATGGGAATGCCTGCCTTTTCTGTTTCGAAGCGGATAAGCTGCATCATGGGGTCCAGAAAATAACCGAGCTCAATTTCGGGCTCGCCTGGCAGATAGCGGATGCCGAAACCGCCGCCCAAATTCAGTTCGCTTACATCGAAGCCGTAATCCGCATGAACATCGGCTATGAGTCTTAAAGCAACGCCAAGCGCGGCAAGGTGCGAAAAATTGTCCCTTATCTGGGAGCCAATATGAAAATGAAAACCTCTAAAATCTATGTGCGGCGAATTCAGCGCAGCACGGATATAATCGTTCCTCACCGAAGCATCCAGAGGAATGCCGAATTTCGAATCAAGGCTTCCGGTGGATATGAAGCGATGGGTATGGCTGTCCACTCCCGGAGTGATTCTATAGAGCAGCTTTACCTTTTTTCCCAAACGGGCGGCGATTCGCTCAACTTCGTTTATCTCCCGAAGGTTATCCGAAATAATGCGTCCCACATCGCTCTTGATTGCGTATTCGAGCTCATCCAGTGTCTTGGCGTTGCCGTGAAACACTACCGATTCTGGATCCACGCCGGCTTTCAGCGCGGCGTATAATTCGCCGCCTGAAACAACGTCGACGCCGAGGCCTTCCTGAGCGATGATTCTGCACATGTCCAGGGTTTGAAAAGCCTTGGAGGCATAGACCGCCCGAGTGTTGGGGTATTTTTCCAAAAATGCTTTCTTGATACGGGTACAGCGCTCCCGTACGGCAGTTTCGGATACTACGTACAATGGCGTTCCGTAGTGGGAAGCGAGTTCCACAGTATCGACTCCGTCATAGAAAAGGTGGTTGAATCGAATACTGGCACGGGAGTTGAATTCGCTTATTTCCATTCAGCTTCCCTCCTTGAGCAGCCTCAGCGCCGCAGCTGTCTGAATAGCGACGCCCGCAGGCAGGCAACGCTCGTCTATATCGAAGAGCTTTGAATGAAGCGGCGCATTCCGGCTTGTATCGCTGCCGCCGCATCCGAGATGATAGAATGCTCCCGGCCGCTGTTGGAGGTAGAATGCAAAATCCTCCACGCCAAGACTGGGTTTTTCCCGCCACAGGACTCTTTCATCCCCAAACAGGGCCTTGGCTTCCTCCGCGATAAGATCCACAACCGCATCGTGGTTTATCAGGGCTGTGTATCCTGGCTTTATCTCAACTTCCCCCGAGCCTCCCAACGCTGCGGGAATATTTTGCACGATGGATGTTACGCGTTGCGCGATTTCTTTTCTGACCGAAGTGCTCGTCGTTCGTATGGTACCGGTCATGTTTACTTCTTCGGCGATTATATTGTTGCGTTGGCCGCCGTTTATGGTTCCGATGGTAATTACCGCCTCGTCCAAGGGGGAGACGTTGCGCGATATCACTGACTGCAGCGAGTCGACTATTTTGGCGGCGATCATGATGGCGTCGATTCCGGTGCTGGGATATGCTGCGTGGGCTCCTTTGCCATATATTTTTATGCCCAAATAATCCGATGCCCCGTTGAGCGCCCCATGCTTTAACTCGATAAGTCCCGTAGGAAGGTCGGGCATGACATGAAGCCCCAGCACGTAATCGACATGGGGATTTTCGAGGCAGCCGTCGGCTATCATGGGCTCAGCGCCGCCGGTGGTCTCTTCAGCGGGCTGGAATAATAGCTTGATCGTTCCCGTTAACTGATCTTTGTGCTCCGCGAAAAAGCGCGCCGCGCCCAGGGCCACGGTCATGTGCGCGTCGTGGCCGCAGGCGTGCATGTAGCCGCTGTGGCGGGAGCGGTAGGGTCTGTCCTCGGGTTCCTGGGCAGGCAGGGCGTCCATGTCGGCGCGCAGGGCGACGACGGGACCGGGCGCGGCGCCTTCCACGAGGCCCACAACTGCCGTGCGCATTTTCCGGTAGGGAATCCCCAGATCATCGAGAACCTTGCACAGGTATTCCTGTGTTTTATGCTCCGCATCGCCAGGCTCGGGAATGGAATGCAGATCCCTTCGAATCCGCACCAGCCACTCCTTCATGGCCTCGGCTTGCACCAGAATAGCCTTGTGATCGTTCATAGCCTCCCCTTTACCTCACCGCAGAGCGCCGAGTCCACGAAGTTTCGCAGTCAAAGCCCCGGAAAAACAGCCGTCAAAAACGCGCAACGCCGGCCCAGTCATCAGCACAGAATCGGCGGAAACATTCAATTCCAGACGCCCCCCAGGCATGTTCATCGTCACCGAGCCTTCAACAAGCCCGAGTTTTTTAGCCACCGAAGCGGCTGCGCAGGAAGAAGATCCGCTGGCGAGCGTATAGCCGGCTCCCCGTTCCCATATTTCGATACGCATGGAATGCTTATCCAATACTTTGGCAAATTGCACATTGGCAGCCCTGGGAAAAAGGGGGTGCCGCTCCACCAGAGGACCAAGTCTTTTGGCAATCTCCGCCGTCGGTTCGTCAACGAAAATCACACAATGCGGATTCCCCATGGAAACGAAGCTCGCCTCATAGGTTTCGCCGGCCAATTCCAGCTTTGCAAGAAGCAGTTCGTCCGCATCCGTCGCCAATCCTGCTTCCCGGGCGGAGAATGATGGCCTTCCCATATCTACCCTGATGCTGGGCGGATCGAGCCTTTCCACCTGGGCCGAAACCCTTCCCCCCTCTGTCTGGACGAAAAAGGGCTCTCTGTCTACATAGCCCTGTTCGGCAAGGTAAAGGCAGAAA
>JAVEYV010000114.1:0-7098 GCA_034003305.1 Spirochaetia bacterium
GGGAGCCATACTGCCCGGACGGAGAAACAACCCCTCGGATAAAAAGGCGGGCATACGCCCCCTGGCAGTCTACGGGCCTATCCATTACCAGGAACTGCCTGAGCTTTTTATGGACTTTATCTGCTCCCTCACAGGAAAAAGCCCCTCCACCACCGGAGCAGGCAGCGAGGGAGCCCTCACCAAGGGTCCCTTCAATGCCCTGGTGGCCACCACCGATCTCAACAACGCACTGCTGTCCTACATACTCACCGGCTATTCCGGCTTTACCACCGCCGCGGGCTATATCGGACCCAAGTACAAGGTCGAACACGACATATCCCTCCTGATGCCCGAACTCTGGTCCCGGCTCAGCCCCGAGGAAAGGGATCCTGAATTCCTCAAGGCCGGGGGCTATCTTGAGCAGGTAAAGGACTTCGAGCACGAAGGCAGGCTGATCCCAGCCTCCCGATTGGGCTGGCGCATAACCCCTCTCTTTGCCGCCACCTACCTGGGGCGCCTCTTCGATACCCCCGCGGCGGTCTTTACCGAAGACATGCTCAGGCCCGAACTGCAGTCGCTATCTGATTTCGTGGATGGAATTGATAACATAGCCCAGGCCATGGAACGATCCGCCAAAGCCTATATCGAGGACGGTTCTATCGATGCCGCCATACCGCCCTTAAAAGCCCTGCTCTGGGTAATGGCCAGCGGGAACTACGAAGGCAGAAGCATCCACGACCCCGCCCTGCGCAGACTCTTCGACCGGGACTATGTGCTCGGCTCGGACTGGTATGCCCAGCGCCTGGCCGCCTATCAGGACAGGGAAGTATCCTATCTCCAGCGTTCGGTAGCTTCTCTGCGGCAGTTTTTGGAGGATGAAATCGAAGACTCCAGCTCCGCCGCGGCCCAGGCCGCCAGGGAGATGGAACGGGCCACAGTGCGGCTGAAGCGCCTGTCCCAGGGCGATTACGCGAAGATCCTCTCCGGCTCAATCGGCAAGGATCCCCTGTACAAGGGAAGCCCGGCTTCATGAAAGGCGACCTCCTTATCGTCAACATAGGCCAGCTTGCCACGGCCCTGGGCAGCGGCCCCTTGCGAGGCCCGGGGATGAAGCGCCTCCATCTGATCACCCATGCCGCAATCCTGGTCGAGGACGGCATTATCGCCTACGCCGGCGTCCAGGAAGGCCCCGACTACGAAGCCGCCCTTAAAAAAGCCCGCGCCGGCGGCTACCCCCTCCTGGACGCCGGCGGCAAAGCCTGCGTGCCCGGCTTCGTGGACAGCCACACTCACTTTCTCTTTGCGGGCTTCCGGGCCGATGAATTTTTCTGGCGAGCCGAAGGACTTCCTTACATGGAAATCCATCGCCGGGGCGGCGGCATAGGAAAAACCACCAGGGCTACCCGGGAAGCTTCCTTTGAAGAACTTTTGGGGATCGGCGGCTTACGGCTCAAGACCATGCTCGCCCAGGGAATAACCACCGTAGAAGGCAAGTCCGGCTACGGACTGGACCGCATAACCGAACTGCGTCAACTAGAGGCCATGGCTGCCCTGGACGCCATGCAGCCGGTGGACATCGTCCGCAGCTTCATGGGCGCCCACTCCATTCCCCCGGAATACGCAGGAAGAACCAAGGAATACATCGATTTTATTATCGCCCAGGTCCTGCCCGAGGTCGCTCGGAAAAAACTGGCCGAGTTCGCCGACATCTTCTGCGAAAAGGGCGTTTTCGAACTTGAAGACTCCCGGCGCTACCTCGAAGCCGCAAAAGCCCTCGGCCTGGGCTTGAAAATCCACGCCGACGAAATCGAAGCCTTAGGCGGAGCCGGGCTTGCGGCCGCAGTCGGCGCGCTGAGCGCCGAGCACCTGCTAAAGGCAAGCTCCCGGGACCTGGCCGCCATGGCCGCCGCCGGCGTCATCGCCGTCTGCCTTCCCCTTACCGCCTTCGTACTCAAAGAACCCTACGCCGACGCCCGGGGCATGATCGACGCAGGGCTCGCCCTCGCCCTGGCCTCCGATCTCAACCCCGGCTCCTGCTACAGCCAGTCTATCGCCCTCATCGCCTCCATCGCCGTGCTCTACATGGGCTTAAGCTTCGCCGAAACCCTCTGCGCCCTCACCCTCAACGGCGCCGCCGCCCTGGGCAGGGCCGACAGGATAGGCTCAATCGAGCAGGGCAAGCATGGCGACATAGTAATTCTCGACGCCCCCGAAGCCTCCCATCTGGCCTATAACAGCGGAATGAATCTTGTGGTTAATACGATAAAGAGCGGCGCGCTGGTCTACTCACGATGATCGGGCCCGCGCTTGCTTAGACCGGGTCAAGGCTGCGAAGGTACTCTTCGATGCCTTACCGCGGGCTTCTCACACCGCGCTTTCTGGTAAATACATAGATGAGAACGGCGGTGATCACCCCGGTAAACGCCAGAAGCAAGGCAGTGGTAGGTTTCTCTCCGTAAACAACGATCCCTATGAAGAGCTGCCCGCAGGGTGACACGTACTGGATAAATCCCATTTTTTGAAGACTTATGCTGTTGGCCGCCTGGGCGAAGAAAAAAAGCGGCAGCGCAGTTACCAAGCCGGCGAAAATCAGCAGTATGGTCGTCAGGGCGCCGGCGTTCCAAAAGGCTCCAGCGCCCGCAGCCTGGCGGAACACGAGAAAGGCTAGGGCAAAGGGGGCGGCGATAAAGGTTTCCACCGCCAGACTGATGAGCGGCTCGATGCCCACCCGCTTTTTAAGCGCCCCGTAAATGGCGAAGGTAAAGGCCAGCAGCAGGCTCACCCAGGGCACCGATCCGTAGAGTATCGCCGCCCCGACAATGCCCGCGGCAGCCAGCGCGACCGCAAGTCTCGTCCAGGCATCAACCTTTTCCTTGAAAAAGATGGCGCCGAGCAAAACCGAGACCAGGGGATTGATATAGTACCCCAGGGCGGACTCGACAACCTTCCCGACATTCACCGCCCAGATGTAAAGCCCCCAGTTCGAGGTGACAACAATCGAGGCGAGGAAGACGAGGAAAAACTTTTTCTTCTGTTTAAACAGCTTCCCAATCTCTGAAAAGCGTTTCCAGGCCAGCATGAGTATAAGGCAGACGACCGCGGCCCAGAGAATTCTGTGGGCAAGAATCTGCATGGATTCAACATGCTTCAGCTGTTTCCAGTACAGGGGAAACAAACCCCACATGGCGTAGGCGGCAAGGGCCGCCAGGGTTCCCCTGGTCTCGACAGAGCGCTTATGCTGAGGATTTAATTGGTTACTGCCTGATCGCATGCACCGCATACTACGCCTTTGAGCTTCTCTCGTCGAGTCCTCTAATCCGCCGAGGTTTTATGGATATTTATACCGTGTAAATTCTATCGCGCGTTTTTATGTGCGGGTATCGTAAAAAACATTACAAACTGTAATTATTTTGAATTTTAAAACGTTGGTATCAAATTTTAAGGTCCGATTGTATCACGATACCAGGATTCTGTCAAATTTTTTTGAATAAATATTGACTTCTGGGCTCAGGTAGGTTTCTATCAGACAATACAGAGACTGCGACTGCACTAGTGCGGAGCGCAGCTCCAAGGAGGAATCATGAAACGTCTTTCGCTCATTCTGGTGCTCGCCATCGTTGCGGCATCAATTGTCACCGCTCAGGACATCAGGGTCGGAGGCGTAGGTCCTGTAACAGGCGAAGCGGCTACCTTCGGTGTTTCGACCAAGAACGGCATCATGCTCGCCGCCGAGGAATGGAACGCCAAGGGCGGCCTGTTCAACAACAGAAAGGTACGCATCATCTTCGAAGACGACAAGGGCGACCCCGCCGAAGGCGCCACCGTCTATACCAAGCTGATCCAACAGGACAATGTCGTGGCCATTATCGGCACCGTAATGTCCAAGGTAACCCTGGCCGGAGCTCCCATAGCCCAGGCTGCGGGCATCCCCATGATCAGCCCCACCTCCACCAACGAGATGGTCACCAAGGTAGGCGACTACATCTACCGCGCCTGCTTTATCGATCCCTTCCAGGGCACCGTGGGCGCCAACTTCGCCTTCAGGGACCTGGGTGCCAGAAGAGCCGCCGCGCTCTTCGATATCGGCAACGATTACACCAAGGGCCTGGCGGAGAACTTCAGAAATCAGTTCCTCAAGCTCGGCGGCCAGGTAGTGGCTTTCGAAGGCCACCCCTTCGGCGCCACGGACTTCAAGGCTCAGCTCACCAAGATCCTCGCCGGCAAACCCGACGTGCTCTACGTGTCGGATTACTATAACGACGTGGGCCTCATCGCCAAGCAGGCCCGCGAACTCGGCTTCACAGGCCCCATGGTCGGTGGCGACGGCTGGGATTCCCCCGACCTGGTCAAGATCGGCGGCAATGCCGTTAACAACGGCTTCTTCACTAACCACTATGCTGCCGCGGACCCCAGGCCGATAGTCCAGGATTTTGTCAAAAAGTACAAGGCCAAGTTCGGCGCCGAACCCGACGCACTTGCCACCCTTGCCTATGACGCAGCCAACATCATGTTCGACGCCATCAAGCGCGCCGGATCCACCAAGGGTGCAGCCATCCGGGACGCGCTCAAGGCCACCAACCTCAACGTCGTGTCCGGCCAGGTCACCTTCGATGCCAACCGCAACCCCATCAAGTCCGCGGTCATCATCGAAATGAAGGACGGCAAGCAGGTATATCGGACCACTGTCAATCCCTGATCACTGACGAACAAGGGAGGGCGAATCAGCCCTCCCTGCCTTTTTTTAGCCGCCCGCAGCCTTTTTTTAGGCCGGGCGGCGTTGCCTTGCTCGACAAGGGGCCGATCAACAAGGCATAGTAGTACCACGCGCGTGAGTTCCAGCCTTTTCAACGCCGGGATTTACGGAAAGGAAAGCCCAGAATGGGAGCAATATTCAACGCCCAACAGATCGTCAACGGCCTCCAGGTAGGCTCGATCTACGCACTTATCGCCTTAGGCTACACCATGGTGTACGGCATCGTGCGCCTTATCAATTTTGCCCACGGCGATTTTTACATGATTGGCGCTTACGCGGCCTACGGAGCCTTTTTTGCTTTTAACGCACTTTTCGTAGGCAAAACAGGCCTCATGGCATTTATCGTCCTCATCGCCTCCATGGTGGCGGGAGGAGCCATCGCCATGCTCGCCAATCGCCTTGCCTACAGGCCCTTGCGATACAAGCCCAAGCTCTCGTCCCTCATAACGGCCATCGGCGTGTCCATGTTTCTGGAGTACTTCTTTTCCGCCCTCCCCGCGATAGGACCTTCGTACCGCTCCTTCCCCGACATTATTCCCAGAGTCAACATCAATCTGGGGAATGCCACGATTTCGAACTACGTGATTATCGATATCGTCGTGGCAGGAGTGCTAATGGTCGGCCTGACCCTCTTGATAAAAAAAACAACCCTGGGCAAGGCCATGCGGGCCGTATCCCAGGACAAGGATGCCGCCAGGCTCATGGGCATCGATATCGAAAAGGTAATCGCCTTTACCTTCCTCATAGGCGGCTCCTTCGCGGGAGCGGCTGGCCTTCTGGCGGGCATGACCTATCCCCGCATCGTGCCCTACATGGGCATACAGCCGGGCCTCAAAGCCTTTATCGCCGCGGTTCTGGGCGGCATCGGCAACATACCCGGCGCGGTGTTGGGGGCCTATATCATGGGCCTTGCCGAGACCTTTGCCTCGGCGTACAACTCCCTCATCGGAGAGGGCATCGCCTTCGCGATCCTCATCGTCGTCCTTCTTGTGAGGCCCCGGGGCCTCTTGGGCGAAAAATTCGCCGACAAAATATAGGAGGGCAGGATGAAAAAACTCAATTTTCCGAAACTATTGATCTTTGTCCTCGCCTTCTACGCCGTAATACAGCTGCTCTACGGCACAGAGATACTCAACGGCTATATTCTCCATATAATCAACCAGTCCCTCATCTATGTCATACTGGCGGTGAGCCTCAACCTGATCAACGGCATTACCGGACAGTTCTCCCTGGGCCATATGGGCTTCGCGGGCGTCGGCGCCTATGTCTCGGGCACAGTCTCTACGCTGATCTTTAAAATAAATCCCAGCACGCCGGGCGGAATGGGCATTTTCATTCTCGCGATCGTCGCGGGAGGATTGGCTGCCGCCGTCGTGGGCTTTCTCATCGGATTTCCCTCGCTCCGCCTCAAGGGAGACTACCTGGCCATCGTCACCCTGGGCTTCGGCGAGATAATCAGAACCGTATTCAACAACATCGACTACGTTGGAGGTCCCCGGGGACTGCTGGGGATTCCCAAGTTTTCCAACTTTACTACCATCATCGTCGCGGCATTAATAACCATCGTGGTCATACGCAACCTCGTGGAATCCTCCCACGGGCGGGCGATGCTGGCCATCCGGGAAAACGAACTGGCGGCTGAACTGGTAGGGGTCGATACAACCCGTTACAAGGTGCTGGCCTTTGTGATCGGCGCCTTTTTCGCCGGAATCGCCGGCGGCCTCTTCGCCCACCTTCTGCAGATGGCCCACCCCACCCAGTTTGGATTCATCAAATCCGTGGAAGTGCTGATCATGGTCTACGCCGGCGGCGTGGGATCCATCACCGGCTCTACCATAGCTGCCTTCGCCCTCACCTTCCTCTCCGAGGGCCTGCGCATAGCCATCCGCGCCGTCGCCGACGCCACGGGACTTCCCATCGGGGGCGAATGGCGCATGGTCGTTTACTCCCTCCTCCTCATCTTCATCATGCTGTTCAAAACCGAGGGCCTCATGGGCACCAAGGAAGCCAAGCTCATCAGGCTCAAGGAGGTTGAGTGATGTCGGCGCTGCTTTCCATCAAGGGGATGACCCATTACTTCGGCGGCCTCAAGGCTGTGTCCAATTTCAGCTATGACATCCCCGAGGGGGTTATCTACGGCCTCATCGGCCCCAACGGCTCGGGCAAAACCACTACCTTCAACCTGATTACCGGCATCTACAGCCCCACCGAGGGCAAGGTATTCCTGAATGACAAGGATATTACCGGCGCGAAGCCCTATAAAATCGTCCAGTCGGGGATAGCCAGAACCTTCCAGAATCTGCGCATATTCTCCAGCCTTACAGCCCTGGACAACATCAAGATCGCCAAGCATTTCGGCTCCAAAT
>JAVEYV010000115.1:0-7093 GCA_034003305.1 Spirochaetia bacterium
ATCCGCTGATTCTTTCGGTGCGTTCCGGGGCTCCCCATTCCATGCCGGGCGTCATGGCGACCATCCTCAACGTAGGGCTGGTTCCGGAGGTGAGGGCGGCGCTGGAAAAGCGCAGGGGCCCGCACCTTACCGAGTCCATCTACCGGCGCTTTTTAAAAAACTGCAGCGCCGCCCTCGCTCTCATCGAGGGAAGCGAGACTCATATCAAGGCGTTTCCGGACAATGAAGATATTCCGGCCATGGAAGCGCGTCTGGCAAAGCACCTGGGCGAAGACTTTTTACATGAACCGCGAAAACAGCTTTTGCGCTGTATAAGCCTTGTGTACGAATCCCGGGGCTCTCACGCCGTGCGAGCCTTCTCCCGTGCCATGCCCGCCTCGGTCAAGCCCGAAACCGCGGTGACCGTTCAGAAGCTTGTCTTTGGAAATCTCGGCCCCAAATCCTTAAGCGGTGTTGTTATCACCCGCAATCCTATCACCGGAGACGATGAGCTTTTCGGCGAATTCAAGTCCATAGCCCAGGGCGAGGAGGTGGTAAAAGCCAGCGCGGGAACCGAACCGATCTCAAGGCTGGATCCAGATCTCTCGGACAAGCTGGTACGGGGCAAACGCTTGCTCCTGAGCCATTACAAGCAGGATTTGGACATAGAATTCACCGTGGAGAGCGGAGTACTTTATTTTCTGCAGGCCAGGGCTGCCAGGTTGGGAGCCTTCGCCCAGCTGGTAGCTGATACGGATCTTCTCTCCCAATCCATTATAGATCTGGAGGAATACAGAGCCCGCGTTGACAGGCTTGAGGCAGCCTACTCAAGCGCCGCCCTTCCGCGGGCTGATTTTCTTCTGCGCCGCTGGACTCCGCCGATTTCCGTGGGTGTAGCCATAAACGGCGGCGTAGTTTCGGGCACCCTGGTTATGAGCATGGAAAGACTGAAGGAGGCCGAGGCTCGGCGGGAAAGCGTCGTATATTTCGCCAACAACACAAAACCGACTGACTTCGATGTGATGAACGTCTCCCACGCGATAGTGACGGTGTATCCGGGAAGGACTTCCCACGCGGCGATAACCGCCATGTCAATGAACAAGCCCTGCATTGTGGGCTGTGGTGATATCGAGCTGGATTATGATCGGAAGACGGTAATCTTTCACGGCGCAGGTTCGCTGCGACTGCGGGAGGGCGAACGCGTAACCGCCGACGGCAATACCGGGGCTGTATACCGAGGGGTAGCCCCCATCTCCGACTTCTTCCTCCCCCTGGCCTCGGTGAGTGCCGCTTTAGGACGCTGCCGGACGGCGGCCGAGGCGGTCATCGTCGTCCGCGACTTGATTGAATCGGAGCTCATCAGGCTTAAGCGCGAAACAAACCTAAGACGCTCGGGGCTTGATTCCATCCAGTCTTTTGGCGGGGGAAACGTCCTGCTGCGGGTGGACGCAAACGTAAAAATCGACCAGGGCAAGGTAGAGATAAAAGAGCGGGTGCATCAGCTTCTGCCCACGCTCGAGGCTATTCTATCCCGGAACGGAACACCTATCGTCTGCTCCCACCTGGGCGACCCCGGCGCCGAGGGGGACATGCGACTCTCCAGGGAAGAACTCTACGAGAATTACAGCCTTCAGCCGGTAGCCGACCTGCTTTCACCGCTGCTGGACGGCCGCTTTGTCTTTCATAGGATGAGCGTCGCTTCATCCGGTCTGCTGGTGGGCAGAAAGGACATTGTGCACGGCAAGGTCAATATGATCGAGAATCTGCGCTTCGCATCGGGCGAAAAGGATAACGACGACGCCTTCGCCCGCTCTCTGGCCGAGCTGTCCGACGGCTGGTACATCAACGATGCCTTCAATGTCTGCCATCGCCGTCATGCGAGCATAACCAGCGTCGCCCGGTTTGTCTCCCGAAGGGTAGCCGGCCCCCTGGTTGTTCGCGAACTTGCGATGCTTGAGACAATCATCGAAAAAACACCTCGTCCATTTGTGGCGGTTTTTTCGGGAGAGGAGCTGAGAGCACAGTTCGGCGTTATGTCAGCCCTTCTGTCCCGGGCCGACCGCCTGGTGGTCATCCCCCCTGGGGAGAACGAGGTCCTTCATTTGGAAGGCGATGAAAGGGAAGCCATGCATCACATCGATTCCCTTATAGATTCCCTTAAGGAATCTGCCGCCGAGAGCCTGCTTATCGTGGGTAAATCGGCGGAGGAGAGAAGAAAGGGCTTGGCCAGGGCGGCATCGTGCATCGGAAAGGCGGGGGGCATCCTCTGGTCGGGCTCAGCGGGGCTTGAATACCTGAGCGGCGCAGGGGCATCCCCGCGTCGCGGCCTCCTGGAAGTCCATCAGAAAGCCCTGCACCGGGCGATTCGGGGAGCTGTGTTCACGGTGGTCTGCAGCGAGAAGGAAAAGCAGCTCGCGGGACTAAGCCTGCCCGGGCTTCACGTCTCAACCGGACCCAGCGCCTTCCTGGAATTTCTTGAACGGCTTTCGCTTCCGGGCATCACAGCCCTGGATCCGGCGACGCCCTAGGACCGGGATTGGTTTTGCCGCCGGGGGATACAATCAGGCCGTCCGGGAGGAATCCCGGACGGCCTGTCTCATCACATGCTTCTATTCTGATTCAACGATCACGATAGTCCTGTGATAAGTCCTGTCGTGGTATCGATGTCCATGCCCATGAAGGCGGGGACTGAGGGCAGGCCGGGCATGGTGCTGATCTCGCCGGTAAGGGGGTAGATGAATCCCGCGCCGGCGGCCAATCGCAGGTCCTTGACCGGGAAGACAAAGCCCTTGGGCGCGCCTTTGACCGTCGGGTCGTGGGAGAGGGAAAGGTGTGTCTTGGCCATGCAGATGGGCAGCTTGTCGTAGCCCAGGGAGCTGAACTTGTCGATGGCTGCCGAGGCGGCATCGGTATAGGTAATGCTGCCGGCTCCGTACACTTCCCGCGCAATGGTTTCGATCTTTTCCTTGATCGAAAGCTCCAGGGGATAGAGGAAGTTTGCCTTGGCGGGCACAGCGCAGGCCTTGTCCACCGCTTCTGCCAGCTTGGCCGCTCCGTCGCCGCCATTGGCCCAGTTGGACGAGACCACAGCGTCGGAGGCCCCTGCCTTAAGGGCGGCTTCCCGCACCAGGGCGTGCTCGGCGGCGCTGTCGGTGGGGAATGCGTTGATAGCCACCACCGCGGGCAGTCCATATTTGCCAATGATCTTAAGATGGGCTTCGAGATTGGCGATTCCCTTTTTGAGCAGCTCGAGGTTTTCCTGGGTATATGCGGTGGCGAGCGGCTTTCCGGGGCTTACCTTGGGGCCGCCGCCATGCATTTTCAATGCTCTGACAGTAGCGACCAGCACAACGGCGTCAGGCATCATTCCCGAAGCCCTGCACTTGATGTCCATGAACTTTTCAAAGCCCATATCAGCGCCGAAACCGGACTCGGTGACGACATAGTCAGCCAGTTTGGTGGCGATCAAATCGGCGACGATGGAAGAGTTTCCGTGGGCTATGTTGGCGAAGGGTCCAGCATGGACAAAGGCCAGCTGCTCTTCAAGAGTCTGTAAAATGTTGGGCTTGAGGGCGTCTTTCATGAGGATAGTCATGGCTCCTGCGACCTTGAGGTCCTCGGCGGTGATGGCCTTGCCTGACTTGTCCAGGGCTACGACCACGCGGCCTAAGCGTTTGCGAAGGTCCTCGAGGCTGGTGGAGAGGGCGAGAATGGCCATAACTTCGCTGGCTACCGAAATATCGAAGCCCGACTCCCTCAATGGGCCGTTTTCCAGGCCGCCGAGGCCGACTACCATCTTGCGGATGGTCCGGTCGTTCATGTCCATGACCCGGCGCCATAGAACGTTGTAGGGATCGATGTTGAGCTTGCTGAGTCCGAGCTTTTCGAAGTAGGAATCGGACCAGCGGCTCTCATGGTACATCCGGGCGTCCAAGCCTGCGGCACAGAGATTGTGGGCAGCGGATACGGCGTGGATATCGCCGGTGAGATGGAGATTGAAATCAGCCATAGGCACGATCTGGCTGTACCCGCCCCCGGCCGCGCCGCCCTTGATGCCGAAGGTCGGCCCCATGGAGGGTTGGCGGATATTGGCGATGGCCTTCTTGCCGATGACGCCGAAGCCCTGGGTGAGTCCCACCGTGGTGGTTGTCTTCCCCTCCCCCAGCGGTGTCGGGGTAATAGCTGTAACGTCGATGTATTTGGCGCGTTTAGTCTTCGGTGTCGCCGGATCGGTAAGGAATTCCAGGCGAACCTTGGCTTTCTGGCTGCCGTAATGCTCCAGAAAACGTTCTTCGAGATCATACTTTGTCGCAATATCGGAGATCGGCTTTATTTCCGCTGCCTGGGCGATGTCGATGTCGGACGGAACCGGACTTTTTCGTACAATAGACACAATTAACCTCCCTGTGCATCAGGCCTTAAAGGCCCATAAGCGTTAACTAAAAAACGACGAGCCCTGGGTTGTGATCCTAGGCACTCGTCGTCTTTTTCACGAATAAACGGTCAGATCAAAGACCGGCGTATTTCTTAAGCTCGTCGACAACATCAGGCTTCATGGTAAAGCTGTGTTCGTCGTCGGGGAACTTGGACTGCTGGACTTCGCCGATGAAGTCCTGAATTGCCTTGAGCTGGAAGTCGTAGGCATTGGCGTAGACCTTTACGAACTTGGGGGTGAATCTCTTGAACAGTCCCAAGAGGTCGTGGAACACCAGAACCTGGCCGTCGCAATTGACGCCGCCGCCGATGCCGACGGTGACGCACTTCACCTTCTTGGTGATAATCTCAGCCAGCTGGCGGGGAATGGCTTCGAGGATGACCGCGAATACACCCTGCTCGTCCAGGGCGATGGCGTCGTCGAGCACCTTCTTCGCGGCGTCCAGGGACTTGCCCTGCACCTTGAATCCCCCCAGGCTTCCCGCGGTCTGCGGGGTGAGCCCGATATGACCGAAGACGGGGATGCCGGCCCGGACGATGGCGCCGACGGTCTTGGCGAAATCCTGTCCGCCTTCGAGCTTGACCGAGTCGCAGGCTCCGTCCTTATAAAGGATGCCGGCGTTGGTAATCGCCTGCTCCACCGAGATATTATAGGACATAAAGGGCAGGTCGCCGACCACATGGGCCCGCTTTACAGCGCGCATGACGGGCTTGGTGTGGTTAAGCATCTCGTCCATGGTTACTGGGGTGGTTCCGTTATAGCCGAGCTCTACCATGCCGAGGCTGTCCCCGACGAGGATAATGTCGATGCCCGCTTCGTCCACAACAAGGGCTTGAGGATAGGAATAGGCCGTGATCATACTGATCTTCTTGCCTTCCTTCTTCATTGCCGCTAGATCCTGAATTGTCAATTTCTGAACATCAGCCATACGTCCTCTCCTTTTCTCAGCCCCGAAGTGCTATATATCGATATTAGTTTATTATAACCTCTAACCCGCAAGGCCGCAAGCTTATTCATGCGTAAAATGAAACAGCGTATCATCCATCGAAGCGCTGTTAAGCTTGACAGGAATGGCTACAGGTTCCATTATCGTAGGTATATTAACAAAGGAGCGATAGCAATGAGAGACTCGATCACGGATGTCCCCGGCATCAGGGTAGGACATGCCCAGAACTTGGATACCGCCAGGGGCGTAACGGTAATTCTTTGTGAAAACGCGAAGACCGCCGGCATCGATGTGCGGGGAGGATCCCCCGGCACGAGAGAAACCGACTGTCTGGCGCCGGTTAATATGGTTCCTGCTCCCCACGCCATCTATTTTTCCGGCGGCAGTGCCTTCGGCCTTGCCGGCGCCGGCGGTGTTATGAATTATTTCCGTGACAATGGCATCGGTTTTAATGCCTGGAATATTTTAGTTCCAATAGTGTCCGGCGCTGTCATTTTCGACCTTACCGTGGGCGATCCACTTGCCTATCCCGACGAGGCCATGGGGTACAAGGCTTGTGAGAATGCAGGCCTGGAGGTACCCATGGGCGTTGTCGGAGCAGGCACCGGTGCCCTTGTCGGCTGGGCGGGCGATCTGGATCAGAGGATGAAGGGAGGCCTGGGCACTGCCAGCGCAGTATCTGGCGAGCTCATCGTTGGAGCACTTGTAGTAGTCAACTGCTGGGGCAATGTGAAGGACCCCGTAAGCGGCCAACTCCTGGGCGGCACACTCAACAAGGAAAAGAACGGTCTTTTGGATGCCTATGAGGAAATGAAGAAAAAGCAAGCCGCCTTTAGCCCCAAGAAGGCTGGCCTTACAAGCCACACCACCATCGGAGTGATAGCCACAAACGCCATTCTTTCCAAGCCCATGGCTACCCGGGTTGCCATGATGGCCCATGACGGCTTTTCCCGTGCCATTTGTCCGGCCCATACGGCGGGCGAAGGCGATTCAATTTTCGCGGTAACTACCGGTGAAGTAGAGAGTGACATCAATATCGTTGGCTCCATGGCCGCCGATGCCATGGCAAGGGCTATCGCCAAAGCCATACGTAGTTCAAAATCTGCATTCGGCTACATGGGTCACGAGGATCTGTTAAAGCGGATGTCCAGATAGCGGTCGAGGCCTCGGCCAGAAAAGGCCACGGCGACGAGATCTGAAGGAATCAGGCGCAGAAACCTATGGTTTCCGGCGCCTGATTGTTAATTAAAAACTTTGTCCAAAGGTTTCATACAACTTCGTAATGTTCCGAAAAATCCTCGAGATTCCTGTTATCCTGTCCTTATTTAATCAGCTCGACCAGCTGGAAATCGATCACTCCCGCAGCCCTTCCCTCATCCATGTCGATATGCATTTCCAAAGCCAGATCATCGGCCACACGAACGATAACGTTTTCAAAGACCAGTCCCCGATCGCCGGGAACGCGGATTTTTACACGCTGGCCGTTTACGACCCCGAATTCCTTTGCATCGTTAGTGTGCATGTGGATGTGACGCAGGGCAGCGACAAGACCTTTTTTAAGGACAAGCTTCCTCCCTTCGGTACCTATGAGGGTGCAGCCGGGGCTGCCTTCGATATTCCCCGATTCCCGCAAGGGCGGATCGATGCCCAGCTCGGCGGCGTTGGTAAAAGAGACCTCTACCTGGGTGTATTTTCGGTTAGGGGCGACAACGACCGCACCCTTGACGCTTCCC
>JAVEYV010000116.1:0-7041 GCA_034003305.1 Spirochaetia bacterium
GGCAAAGCCTTGAGGTTGCGAAGCTTCGGGACGGGCGGATTCGAACCGCCGATCTTCTGCTCCCAACGCAGACGCCTTAGCCCCTAGGCTACGTCCCGTACGGTCAGCGCTACGCTAGACCGAAAAAGACGCTAGTGTCAATATAATAAGACTGTTGACAGGTACCAATTATCATTTATAATACACGGGTTTCCTTATAAAAAAAATTAAGGATCCACCATATTTTCTACCCTGTAAGGAGTATGTATGTCGTTCGCAACCGACCAGATCAGGAACATTGCCATAGCCGGCCATGGGAGTACCGGCAAGACAACACTGCTAGAACATATACTTTTTCAGGGCGGCTCGATAGTCAAACCGGAGACAATCGAATCCGGGAAGACTGCAAGCGATTATAACGAAGAAGAAATAGCAAGAAAAATCTCGGTCAGGTCTACACTTACCCACTGTATCCTCGGGGAAAACAAGATCAACTTTATCGATACCCCAGGTTCTTCCGACTTTGTCGGCGAAGTCATTCTCGCCTTCCGCGCATGCGAGAGCGCCCTAGTGCTCATAGACGCGCGATCAGGCGTCCAGATCGAAACCATCAAGCTATGGAGAAACCTGGATTCCAGGCTCAAGCCGAGAATGGTATTCGTCACCCGAATGGACGAAGACCGCGCATCCTATGTTGCTGCGCTGGCTGACGTGAAGGAGAAATTCAAGGTTGCACCAGTCCCGGTCACGATTCCCATGGGCGAAGGACCTGCCTTCAACGGCGTTATCGATGTCATCAACCGCAAAGCCTATGTAAAGCCGGCTTCAGGTGATGCGAAGGAAGTTGCCTCAGAGATTCCCGGGGAGTTCAGCGACGCGGTCGAATCCGCACGGATGCAGCTATTTGAAGCCGCGGCCGAAGGCGATGACGATTTGATGGAAAAATATCTTCTGGAAGGCGAACTAAGCCAGGAAGACATGCTTAAAGGCCTAAAAGAAGCCCTTGCGGATAACAAGATTATTCCAGCTTTCGCTGGATCAGGGCTAAAAAATTCTGGAACCGCTGCCTTCCTTGACTTTGTTCTTGCCCTCGCCCCCTCTCCTCTTGCCTTGGCGCCTGAAAAAGTAAAGGATGCCGAGGGCAATGATGCGGAAGTGAGCGTCGATCCTTCCAAACCTGCCACCGCTATTGTCATCAAGACACAGATCGACCAGTTCTCGGGACGACTTTCCTTTATCAAGGTGATAACTGGAAGCTTCGGCCCAGACCTCGAAATCATCAACGTGCGGGACGGCAAGAAGGAAAAGCTCTCAAAACTCTATACGGCCCAGGGTAAAAAGATCCTGGATACCCCCACCCTCTCCGCAGGGGATATCGGCATCATCGCCAAATCCGTAGGTCTTAAGACCAACGACACTATCTCTGCCATGGACAAGCCCTTTACGTTCGACCCCCTCAAGCTGCCCACCCCCGTCCATCTCATCGCCATATCGGCTACGAACAAAAAAGAAGAAGACAAGCTCAATGAGCTGCTCTATAAGGCGGCGGAAGAGGATCACACCTTCCAGGTGGCCTATAACACCGAAACCAAAGAAACGGTCATTGCGGGCATGGGTGAACTTCAGATCAACATGATCTTGGAGAGGATCAAGAACCAGGCTAAGATTCTGGCGGAAACCAGGATTCCCCGGGTGGCGTACCGCGAGACCATCACCAAGAAGTCCGGCGCCGAGTATACCCATAAGAAGCAGACCGGCGGACATGGCCAGTATGCCAGGGTAGTCTTCGAGGTCGAACCTCTGGAGCGCGGCACGGGTTATGAATTTGAAAATAAGCTCTTCGGCCAGTCCGTATCCCGCGGATTCCTGCCCGGCATCGAAAAGGGCATCAAACAGGCCATGGAGTCGGGCGTTGTCGCTGGCTATCCGGTTGTGGATGTTAAGACAGCCATCACCGACGGTAAGGAACACCCTGTGGATTCCTCGGAAATGGCCTTCAAGCTCGCCTCCCGAGGGGCCTTCCGCGAGGCCACCAAGAATGCCAATCCCGTTCTTCTCGAGCCTGTAATGAACCTCTCTGTCTTTGTTGAAGAAAAGAATTTAGGCGACGTTATGTCAGACCTTTCGGGCAGACGAGGCCGCATTTCCGGACAAAACCCCATGGGGGGCGGAATTATCCAAGTCGAAGCCCAGGCTCCCCAGGCCGAACTGCTGCGCTACGCCATCGACCTGCGGTCCATGACCTCCGGCACTGGTAGCTTCGAGGTGGAGTTCTCCCACTACTCGCCGATCACCGGCAAGATCGCCGAGGATGTGATTAAGGCTGCCCAGGCATTCAGGACCGCCGAGGCCGAAGAGGAATAAGCCAATTTCTCGTATAATAAATAAAAAGGGGTCGGCGCCACAGCGCTGACCCCTTTTTCATATGTAGAGCGTTAAATTCAAGTGGGATCAAAAAAAATTTCAGATCGCTTTTACTGCGCTGTTCCGTTTTCTCTGCCGCTGAGAAGTTCGATTTCTTTCAGGAACTGGTCCGCTGTCTCGTATTTTCTATATACCGAAGCAAATCGGATATAGGCTACCTTATCGAGGCTATAGAGTCGACGAAGTACCATATCGCCTATAGCCTCGGTGGAGATTTCGTTGCTCGCCTTGGCCATCTGTGCAGCCTCATCCTCAATTTCATTCACCAGGTTTTCGATGGACATCTGGGAGATAGGCCGCTTTTCCAAAGCCCTTATGAGTCCTCGCTCGATCTTGATCCGTTCGAAGGGCTCCCTGCGCCCATCTTTCTTTACGACCATGAGGGGTTTTTCTTCGATACGCTCGTAGCTGGTAAAACGAAGGCCGCAAGAAATGCATTCCCTGCGGCGCCTTATAGCTTCGCCGTTGGCCAGGCTTCTGGAGTCGATTACCTTGTCGTCCAGGCTGCCGCAGTGTGGACATTTCATTGATGATCGGTCCTTTCAGTTGTTTCTATGGCTTTAGCCGCAGTTTCGGCTTCCCTGGAAACCTGCGCCGGAGCCTGCGGTACGAGGTGCTTTAAAAACTCTATAGGCAGGGGAAACACGATCGTCGAGTTTTTTTCTACAGCAATTTCAGTAAGGGTTTGAAGATATCGCAATTGTATCGAGGAAGGGGCTGCTGACATTACCTTCGCGGCCTGAGCCAATTTTTCTGATGCCTGGAGCTCGCCTTCAGCCGCAATTACCTTGGCCCTGCGCTCCCGTTCCGCCTCGGCCTGCCTGGCCATGGCCCGCTTCATGGTTTCGGCCAGTTCCACGGCCTTTATTTCCACCGCCGTCACCTTGACGCCCCAGAGGTCGGTGGCTACGTCCAGAAGCTCCCTGAGTATCTTGCCCAATTCGGCCCGCTTGGCCAACATTTCATCCAGCTCGTGCTGGCCCAGCACCGAGCGCAGTATGGTCTGAGCCAGAAGACTCGTGCTCTTGGTGTAGTCGGCGACCTTGTTCACCGCCAGGGTGGGATCGTACACATTGAAGTAAACCACCGCGTCCACGACCACCGGCACATTGTCCCTGGTGATAACCTCCTGTTTAGACACATCGATGGTGAAGGTTCTGGTATCCACCTTTCTCATGACATCCAGGCCAAAGGGAAGGATTAAATTGAAGCCGGGCCCTACCACGGCCATCATGCGGCCCAGTCGGAAGAGCACGCCCCGCTGGTACTCGTTGATGATGCGCATCATAGGCACCATGACTAAAAAAGGAAGCGCGAAGGTCGCCATGACCGCGATTTCATATCGCTGGGCGAGAAAAAGGCTTCCAACAGCCCAAAGAGCTCCGAGGGCCAGCAAGAGAAAGAAAACAGGCATTTGCTTGCGCAGCAAGGCTACAAGGGCGAAACCCAGCCACCAGAGAGTGCAGACAATGAAGAGACCGTAGAATATCGACACTGCTTGCCTCCTTTTAGTACAATATAGCGACTCCTTTCTTTACTGTCACGCCGGGTTTTCCTTATTTTATGGGAACGGAGGAATATATGGCATTTTCTGACAATCTCAAATCGTTTCTCGAAAAAACCTTTGACGGCTCAAAAGAATTCTTGAACAAAGCGGGCGCCCAGGCTCAGACCTGGGGCGAAATGGGGAGGCTCAGAATCGAGATTCTCCGCCTTCGCCAGAAGGCCCAAGCCCTCACATCAAGACTGGGAGCCAATGTCTTTGAGCTTTTGGTTGAAAAAGGCGAGCCTATGATCGGCGCCAGCTCGGAAGGCATCGAAGATCTGCTCAACCAGCTCAAGACGATCGAGCGGGAAATCACCGAAAAAGAATCAGCCTTCAGAATGGCCGGCGGAAAGGATGCCGATCTGGATGGCGACGGCAGGCCGGGATGATCTTACCTCCCCGTGCCGCCCTCTTTGATCTAGACGGAACACTTGCGGACACCATTGAGGACCTAGGCGGGGCTTTCAATCAGGTGCTCGAGTCCCACGGGTATCCCACATTCCCCATAGAGCGGTATAAAACCATGGTGGGCAACGGCTTTCTCGCTCTCACCAAAAAAGCCCTGCCGCCCGAAGCCGCGGCGGATGAGGCCCTGGCAGAGGCAATCAACGCGGAAGCCGAAGAGCTATATTCAAAACATTTTCTCGATCTCACCCGCCCCTTTCCTGGAATCCCGGAATTACTGAAGGTCTTGAACAAAAAGGGAATCCTCCTTGCCGTACTCTCCAACAAGCCAGACTGTATGGTAAAGACCATAGTGCGCTCACTTTTTCCGGACAACGATTTTTTCGTCACCGATGGAAATAAACCTTCCCTGCCCCATAAACCAGATCCGACGGCGGCTTTGTCCATTGCGGCTGAAGCAGGGATTCCGGTTCAAGACTGGTGCTTTGTGGGCGATTCGGGCGTCGATATGAAGACAGGCCGGGCGGCGGGGATGCTTCCTCTGGGCGCAGCCTGGGGTTACCGTTCCCGGGATGAGTTGACCTCAGGCGGCGCGGCGGCGCTCCTGGAGGCTCCGCTGGACCTGCTCGGATACTTTAATTGCGCAAAATAGAGAGAGCATTTATACTCCCCTTAGTACGCTTGTAACGATAATTGCAGCCAAGTAAGAAAGGAGCCCGTCCATGGAAAGAGCCGCCTTGATCGCCCGAGCCAAGGAATACCTTGCACAGGAAAAAGATCTTGTTTTCGCTCAAGAAGTTAAAGATATTCTGGCCAGGGATGACAGCAAGGAACTCGAGGATCGCTTCTACAGGGACCTGGAATTCGGCACCGGCGGTTTAAGAGGTCTCATCGGCGGCGGCTACAATAGAATGAATACCCTGGTGATCACCAGGGCTACCCAGGGTCTTTGCGATTACATTAAAGCCCAGTTTCCCGGTAAGGAACTTTCAGCCTGTATAGCCCACGATTCCCGACGCCGTTCCACCGACTTCGCCTTGGCGACCGCCCTTGTTTTTGCCGCCAACGGCATAAAAGCCTACCTATTCCCTTCGCTGCGCCCTACCCCCGAGCTGTCTTTTGCCGTACGTACGCTGGGGGCGGATACCGGCGTTGTAGTCACAGCCAGTCACAATCCTCCCCAGTACAACGGCTATAAGGCGTACTGGAACGACGGATCCCAGGTTGTCCCTCCGCACGACGAAGGGATAATCCAGCGCGTTCAGGAGGTCTCCTCGGTAGCTTCTATTTCCAAGGATGAGGCTCTTGCCAAGGGGCTTTTGGTCATGCTCGACGGCTCCTTGGACGATGCCTATGTGGCCATGGTCAAATCCAAGCTCCTGCGCCCGCAGCTCATTGCCGAGGCAGCCTCGACCGCGAGGATCGTCTATACGCCCCTGCACGGAACCGGCGCAATGCTCTTTGAGCGAATCATGGGAGAACTCGGCCTTAAGGTACTCACCGTGCCTGAGCAGCGGGAGCCCGACGGGGAATTCCCCACCGTTGCATTTCCCAACCCTGAGGAACCGGCAGCCCTCAAGCTGGCAATCGAGCTGGGGCGAAAGGAAAAAGCAGACGTCGTCATGGCCAACGACCCGGACGCAGACAGGCTCGGTATCGCCGTTCCCGACAAGGAGGGTTCTTATGTCCTGGTGAGCGGGAATCAGCTTGGTTCTCTTCATCTGGACTACATCCTTCTGACGCTTTCGGAACTGGGACGCATGCCGCCCGAGCCTTACTGCATAAAGACCGTGGTGACAACCGATCTGCAGGCGGCTATCGCCAAAAAATACGGGGTCGAATGTCACGACTGCCTGACAGGCTTCAAGTGGATAGCTGATCTCATGCGTCAATTCGAAGCCCAGGGCAAGGATTTTATCTACGCCACCGAAGAAAGCTACGGCCACCTGATCGAACCCGAGGTGCGGGACAAGGATGGCATCTCGGCTGCAGCCCTGACCGCCGAGATGACCCTTTACTGGCGCAGCAAAGGGATGAGTCTTCTGGACCGTTTAGAGGAACTCTACAAGGAGTTCGGCTACCATGAGGAACGCGGCATAAGCAAGTATTTTCAAGGCCCAGAGGGGATGAAGATCATGGCCGGCATTATGCAGACCTATAGAACCAAGCAGCCCATAGCCCTGGGCGGCATTCCTGTGGTGAGCGTCAAGGATATCAAAACGGGACTTGAATGGGAAACCGGAAGCGCAAAAAAGACCGCAATCATGCTGCCCGAAAGCGATGTGCTCCAGTGGAGGCTGAGGGACGGAACCCTTGTGACGGTTCGGCCTTCGGGTACCGAGCCCAAGATCAAGTTCTATATTCTCTGCAGGACCGATGCGGCTGCGGGGCTGGAAAAGGCGAAGGCCCAGACTAAGGAGAAAATTCAGGCTATCGAGGCGGACATACGAAAGGTCATAGGCTAACGACGATGTCCTACCCCTCCGATGGAGCTCCGCTATGGTCAAGAATCCTTTCTGATAAAACTGAAACCGCGGGCCGGGAAGAGCGATGGAAACCCTCCCGAGCGTGGGCCCTTCCCCCCGGCGCTGAAAGGCTGCCTCCCCCGGTACATGCCTCGCCCGACTGCCCCCTCCCCTGCGATTGGGAGCGGCGGCGCTACTGCGCGATCGATGTGGAGACCACCG
>JAVEYV010000117.1:0-7000 GCA_034003305.1 Spirochaetia bacterium
CCTCACCTTCACGGTGGCAGCCGGAGGGGACGCGCCTACTACAATCGAAGCCATAGGGGCTATAAAAGCTGCCTGTCCGGGCTCGCTCACCGTTCTCGGCGTGGGCAACGTTTCCTACGGCCTGCCCAAGTACGTGCGCTCTGCTGTGACATCGCTCTTCACCGAAGCGGCGGCAAAGGCCGGCCTTGACGCCGCTATTCTGGACACCGCGGGTATTCCTGCGCCTGAATCCATCGATCCTGTGCTCAGACAAGCAGCTCTTGGCGCCCTCGGCCTCGGCGGGATTGAAGGTCAGGCTGTCAGCGTAGTGGAGGCTGGCGCCCTGGAAGGCAGAGCCCCGAAAGACAGTGCCCAGGCGGCCGATCCATTGGACAGACTCCTGGCCTGGGCGGCTGAACACGGAAAGAGCGGACAGCGTCCCCCTCCCAGCACGGCCGCCGCCGATGCTTCCGCAACCCCGACCGATCCTGCGTCCATACTCGCGGCAGCTCTTTCCCGAGGCGACACGGCGGGAGCCGAGGTAGCTGGAAGGCGCCTTGCCGAGGCCGAGGGCGCGGCAAGGCTTACCTCGGTTGTGACCTCCTCTATGGCCGAATCAGGAAGACTATGGAACGATGGGCTCCTGTCCCTCCCCCTGGTACTCAGGTCAGCCGAAGCGGCAAGACGAGCCCTTTCCCACCTGGCTGCATCAGCCTCGGAGAACGTCAAGGGCAGTATTGTGATGGCGACGGTAAAGGGGGACCTTCACGATATAGGAAAGAACATCGTGTCGGCAATACTCGCCTGTTCTGGCTGGCGGGTCGTGGACCTCGGCACGAATGTATCGGTCCCATCCATCGTGGACAGCGCCAGGGAGCACAAGGCTCTGGCTGTTGGCCTCTCCGGCCTTCTCACCCGCTCGCTCACCGAGATGAAGGGTATCTGCGAAGCTCTCCATGCCTCCGGCTCGAATAGCCTTGTACTCTGCGGAGGAGCGGCTGTCGACGCTTCCTTCGTAGCGCGGGAAGTCGAACCCATGCATCCGGGCCTCGTGCGCTCCTGTGCGGACGCCTTCGAAGCCGTTTCTGTGCTGGACAGGTTCGCCGAAGCCCACGCATCCACAGACGCTGTAGAACAGGTCCAGGAACAGCAGGCCAAGCTCAGCACGGCCGGAACGCAATCGTTTTCGACGGCGGCGGCTTCCGGACAGACAGCAGCACCTGCTGTTCTCACAGCAACCACCGCCACCCCGTCCCAGAACATAGCTACAGCCACTAGCATCCCGGCCTTGCCACGTAAAGAAGCCGCCTTCGAGCTGCCCTTCCCTGGCAGCTCCCAGCCCCTTTCTATTCCCTTCGAAGAGCTTCTGCTCCTCCTTGAGCGCAAGGTCCTCTTCTCTTCCCGTTGGGGATACCGCCGCGAGGATCATGCCGCCGCCGAACATGCCTTGGAAGAACTCCTCCCGGAAGCTGCACAACTCGCAGACCCCAAGGCTGTCTATGGCTATTTCAGCTGCCGCAGATCCGGCGAAACATCCCTCATCGTCCAGACTCCTGCAGAAACCACCAGCAACTCGTCGAAGCTAAACATCCAATGGCACGACGCTCTGGAGCTGCCCTTTCCCGCAGAAAAAGCTGGAAAGCGCAGAACCATTGCCGCCTATTTTTCTCCCGAATTAGATTCGATCGCCTTCTTCGCCATCACAGTAGGTCCGGGCTTAGCCCGCGCCGCCCGCGCGCTAAAAGACGAAGGCCGGCTCGAGGACTACTGGCGCCTCCACGGCCTCGGCTCATCCCTCGCCGAAGCTGCCGCTCAGTGGGCTCATGACAGAATCGCCCGGGAACTGGCCGAAACCGGCGCCACTACGCGCGGGCGGCGCTATTCCTTTGGATTCCCTGCCTGCCCCGGCACGGAGCACCAGGATGCCCTCCTAAAGCTCCTCGGCGCCTCGCGCATTGGCTTGGCCACCACCCAAGGCCATCAACTCGACCCAGAACATTCAGTCACCGCCTTCATCGTAGTGCGGTCTGAGGCTGTCTATTTTACTGCTTGAGAGTTTTGGGAAAGGACTGATAGCAGCCTAGCTGTTCGCTATACCAAAAGGCACGTGGACGCAAGCCGCCATCGGGCCGGCGTCTTCAAAGTGCCGCAGTTGGTCATCAAAAAAAAGATGGGGCTTGAAGGCTTCTAAAATCCGGCGCTTCTCAATTCCGCCTAAGAAGAATATCTCATCGGTAAAAATCCCCCAGCGCTTAAGAGTGTTGATAACCCTTTCGTGGGCAGGGGCGTTCCGCGCGGTTATGATGGCGGTACGGATCATTGTCCTCGTCCCGCCTTCGATGCCGGCCGAGCCCGTAAAGCCACCTGAGCGCTGGTGCTGCTGGAGGGCGGCCAGCTTTTCGAAAAAGGGTTTCATGGGCCCTGGATCGAGAGGCGTTGCGGCCTTGCGCAGTTCTACCTCGGCAAAACGTTCCTGGCCGCCCGGCGAGCGGTAGAGCCGCTCGGCTTCGTCGCCTGCTATAACACCGTCGAAATCGAAGGCGATCCTAAGCTCTCCCTCTTCGTCCTCCCCAAAGCCCGGGGAGAGAATAAGTCCCGCGGGCAGCCCCGCATCGATGGCCGACTTTACATCCTCGGTATTGGTCGAAAGAAAGAGGGCTGCCCCGAAGGCTTCGATGTAGGGATAGGGGGAGCGTCCATCCAGGAAAGCCGCGCGGATAATATCCAGATCGTAGTGCCGGATGGACTTGAAAATACGTATTCCCGCCTCTGGATCATTTCTCGAAAGCAGCACCGCCTCCGCCGGACCCTGCCCCGGCACAAATCCCCTATTGAGAGAAAGAAAGCGTTTGATGAACCAAAAGGCGTTGCCTGGCTTAAGGACTTCCCCGCTATGGAGACTCATCCATTCTCGGTAGGCATCCTCGCCCCTTGTCCTGAACACCTCGTCGGATTCGGATAGGTCGAAGAGGGCGCTGGAGGAAACGGCGATTACGATTTTACTCTCAATGGGGTACGACACCTTGGCTTTCAGCGCCTCCCCGAATCATAGATCTGGCCAGCGGCCTTGGGCCCCACCGACTTGCCGGCAAAGACCACGAGCGCCACGATGGTGAGCACATAGGGAAGGGCATAGAAGAATTCGCCGGGAAGGCTGGCCAGGAAAGTGATGTCCTTGGCGTAGAAGGAAAGGGCAGTGGAAAAGCCGAAGAATAGCCCGGCGCCCAGGACACCGAAGGGGTTCCACTTGCCGAAGACCAGGGAGGCCAGGGCTATGAAGCCGGTGCCGTGGATGGACACCAGGGTATACTGGATGTCGGCAGTAAGCACCATGATGCCACCGGCCAAACCCGCGAGGGCTCCGGAGGCCATGACACCAAAGTACCGCATCCATGTAACATTAATGCCCATGCTCGCCGCCGCCTGGGGATGCTCTCCGCAGGACCGCAGCCTCAAACCGAAGGGTGTTTTATACACCAGAACCCAGGTGAAGAAGACTAGGAAAATAGCCAGGAAAAAAGTTGGATAATTCTCTATGAAGAGCATCCTTCCCACAATGGGAATTTTTTCCAGCAGGGGCACCGTCACCTTCTGGATACCGTTGGAAAAGGCCCTGGTACGCTGCTGACGGAAGATGATCTGGCAAAGATAGACCGTGAGTCCTCCAGCCAGAATGTTGAGCGCCGTGCCCGATATGGTCTGGTCCGCCTTCATGTTCACGCTGGCCACCGCATGGAGAAGGCTGAACAGTATGCCCGCGACAAAGCCGGCCGCCAAGCCCAGCCATGGCGCTAAAACCGTGGAGTCCTCCAGAAGCACGGTAACCGTGGCGGCCGAAAAAGCCCCCACCATCATGATGCCCTCCAGGGCGATATTCACTATACCTGAGCGTTCGCTGAAGAGTCCGCCCAAGGCCGCGATGATTATGGGCGATGCGAACATGAGAGCGATGGGAAACATCTCGAAGAGGATTTTTATACTCATGCCCTGTCTCCATCGGCCGTGACAGCCTGCTTTTTCTTGAAGCGCTCCAGAAGCATTTTTATGCCGTATTGCATGGCGACGAACAAGACAATCGAAGCCTGGATAATGCCGGCGATTTCCCTGGGAATTCCCTGGGACTGCATGAGTGGCTGGGCAGACTTGAGCATGCCGAAAAGCATGCCGGCGAAAAGAATGCCCAAGGCTTCGTTGCCGCCCACCAGGGCAACGGCGATGCCGTCGAAGCCATAGCCTTCGGCGGCCGACATGGCCCTGCCGAAGTTGAAGGTACCTACGGTGATAACCGAACCCGCCAGGCCTGCGAAGGCACCGGCAATCATCATCGAGAGCACGATATTCCTGTTAACCTTCATGCCCGCGTAGCGCGAGGCATCCTTGTTGTAGCCCACCGCCCGCAGAGAATAACCGAAAGTGGTCTTGTTGATAATAAAAGAGAAGATGATGAGTGCCAGCACCACAGGTATGAAGCCCCAATTAAGCCTCGAGCCTCTGGTCAGCGACTGGAGCAAGGGCGATTTGAGCAAGGCGGTTTCGGGGAAAAAGGCGGTTTTGACCCTGTCCTGGGAGCCGAAAATGTTCAATATAACAAAATTGTTCAGGTGCAGGGCTATGTAGTTCATCATGATTGAGACCGTAACCTCGTGCACGTTGAACCTGGCCTTTAAAAAGCCGGGCACCGCTCCCCAGAGGGCGCCCGCGAGTATGGAGGCCAAGATGACCAGGGGCAGGTGGATGAATTTTGGCGCCTGCACCAGGAGGGCTACCGCGGTGGCCGCAAGAGAGCCAACCATGAGCTGTCCTTCGGCGCCTATGCTGAACAGACCCGTCCGGCTGGCGAAGGCGAAGGCCAGGCCGGTAAGGATAATGGGCATGGCATTGATGACGAATTCGCCGATGTACCGTGTATTCCAGGGCACATCGTTGATGATATCCAGGCCGGAAAAGCCCTTGATCATAGCGGCGAACATGGCCACCGGCGATCTGCCCGTCGCGATCACAATCAGTGATCCGAGGAGAAACCCTAGGAAAACCGCGATGAGAGGAAGGAGTATCTTTTCCCTGCGCTTGCTCATGCCTGCTCTCCCTTCTCGTTCATTCTCATGGAACCGGACATCATGAGACCCAGTTCGTTCTCATCGGTCTCGGTAGCCTTTACGGTACCGACAATCTCGCCCCCATGGATCACAGCGATCCGATCCGAGACATCCATGATTTCATCCAACTCAAGGGATATCAGTAAAATTGCCTTCCCCTTGTCCCGTTCGGCAACGATCCTTTCATGAATGTATTCAATCGCCCCAACATCCAAGCCCCGGGTTGGCTGGGCAACGATGAAAACATCCGGAGACCGGTCGATCTCCCTGGCGACAATGGCCTTCTGCTGATTGCCTCCCGACATGGACCGTGCGGGAGTCGCCGCCCCCTGGCCGGAGCGAACGTCAAACTCTTTGATGAGCCGTGCCGCGTTATCCCTGATAGCTTTTTTGTTTAAAATTCCCCATGAAGCAAAGGGCCTCCGCATGTAATTGTGGAGCACCAGATTTTCGTCAAGGTTAAAATCGAGGACAAGGCCATGCCGATGCCTGTCTTCCGGGATGTGCCCCAGTCCTAAATCCAGCCTTTCCTTTATGGGGAGGCTTGTTATTTCCTTGTCCCTGAGAAAAACATGGCCCGATTCAGCCTTGGCGAGCCCAGTTATGGCCTGTATCAGCTCGGTCTGGCCATTCCCGTCGATGCCGCAGAGGCCCAGGATCTCCCCGGCCCTTACATCGAGGGAAAGCCGCTTTACGCCTAAAAGACCTTTCGAATTCTTGACATTCAGATCTCGTATTCTGAGCAAGACATCCTTAGGCGCGGCCGGCCCTTTTTCCACATGGAAATTGACCTCCCGGCCCACCATCATCTCGGCCATCTGTTCTTCCGTGGTCGATCCGACGGCGACAGTCCCGACGCAGCGTCCGCGGCGCAGGACCGTACAGCTATCCGCGACCGCCTTTATCTCCTTGAGCTTGTGTGTAATGAGGATGATAGTCTTCCCCTCCTCTACCAGACGCCTCATTATCTGCACCAGCTCGTGGATTTCCTGGGGAGTGAGTACCGCCGTGGGTTCGTCGAAGATGAGGATTTCAGCATCCCTGTACAGCATTTTCAGAATTTCGACCCGCTGCTGCATACCCACCGAAATATCTTCTATTTTCGCCCTGGGATCCACAGCAAGCCCATAGAGCTTGGATATGGACTCTACCTTCTTTTCCGCGCTCTTGGTGTCAAGAAGGATTCCCTTCCGAGGTTCGCTGCCCAGTACGATATTTTCGGTCACCGTGAAGTTTTGCACTAACTTGAAATGCTGATGCACCATGCCGATACCGAGGGAAGTGGCTGCGTTCGGGTCTTCGATGCTCACTTCCTTGCCCCGTATCTTTATCACGCCCTGTTCGGCCTTATACAGACCGAACAGAATGCTCATCAGCGTGGATTTCCCCGCTCCATTCTCCCCCAGCAGGGCATGAATGCTCCGTTCCTCTACCTGGAGGGTTACGTTGTCGTTTGCCCTGATGCCCGGAAAATCTTTGGTGATATTGAGCATCTCGATGATATAGCCCACCGCTCAGCCCCCTGGGTGTTATGTATCCGATCAAGTATAACACAGTAAAAATAGACCAGGCTAGATCGCAGAGGAAAAGACATGCATCGTTTATACTTGTGGTATCCGGCTAAGCTGCAGCGCCGCTTAAGTCGGCTGCACAAAAAAAGGGGCTGCCCAGGTTTTTCTTCCTGGACAGCCCCCTTTCAGCCTCGACGTTTCGCGTCAAAACCGAGAAAACTTAACCTTACTTTATTTTGCCGGAACCTCGGAGACCTTGAGTGTGCCGGCCTTAATCTTAACAGCGTATTCCTTTACCTTGGCGACGATGTCATCCGAAAGGGTGGGGTTCTTGTCAGGGATTCCGACGCCGTCGTTGGCGAGGGAGAAGACCAGATTCTGTCCGCCGGGGAACTTGCCCTGCATGGTCATCTT
>JAVEYV010000118.1:0-6996 GCA_034003305.1 Spirochaetia bacterium
TGGTTGCGGGTTGATGATGGATGCAACTTACTCGAGCGCAGAAGGGAGGGGAGAAGGGGTCCATATGCACCCTACGTCTTCCGCTTCCCTCCCTGCTTCACCTACAACAAGGTTCGAGGAACTCTATAAACCTTTACCACCTTTGGCCTTGTTGAAAATCGATGCGTTATAGATTTGCTGGTAAAAATGGGCTAGTACTGCGAGAGTAGGGCGACGGCCCTGGCTTCCACAGCATCGCCCGAGCCCACGGCACCGAATCCTTCCATGGTCTTGGCTTTTATGGAAACTCGTTCTTTTTGAATGCCAAGGGTGTCTGCGATGGAGTTGATAATTGCATATTTGTAAGGGTTAACCGCAGGTTTTTCAAGGATTACGGTGCAATCCAGGTTGAGTATTGTCCAGCCTTGGCTTTTAATTTTTTTTACAACGATCCGGGCGAGGGTGGAGGAGTCAGCGTCCTTCCAGGCAGGGTCTGAGGGAGGGAAATGGCAGCCTATGTCGCCCAGGGCGGTCGCTCCCAATAAGGCGTCGATGATTGCGTGCCAGAGGACATCGCCGTCGGAATGGCCCGATTCGCCCTTGTCGTGGGGTAGTTCCTGTCCAGCTAATAAGAGTCTTCGTCCGACTACCAAGGGGTGTATGTCCCAGCCTTCGCCGATCCTGAGCATGGAATCATACGGGCCTGCCATTGAGAGGTCCTCCGGGTAGGTGATTTTTCGGTTTTTTCGATTGCCGGATACGTAGGTTACGGGGCCGATATAGCGATCCCAGAGGGCGGTGTCGTCGGTGCAGGTCCAGGATTCCTCTACGGCGCGTTTATGGGCCGCGGCGAGAGGAAGAAGGGCGAAGCCTTGGGGAGTTTGGGCTGCCATGATGACACTGCGTTCGGGGTGGCCTGAAACCGAGCCGAAGGCATCGATCAGCTTAGGTGTATCCGGCAGATCGCAGAGGGGGAGACAGGCTCCCTGCTGGCGGGTTGTTTCGAGAACTGCGTTTATTGTAACGGTATCGGCCCAGGGGCGCGCCGCGTCATGGATGAGGACGGCGAGGGTTTCGAGGTTGAGGGACGCGGCGCGCCCCGCCTCGATGAGGGACCCAAGTCCGAGTGAGACAGAACTCTGGCGGCTCGGGCCGCCGGGCACAAGGCGCAGCCCGCAGGGTAGCCGATCCAGCTTTTCCCGTATCTCAGGCTCGAAGGCCTTGTAAAACTCTTCGAGGAGAGGTTCCGGATAGGTGATAGCCACTCCTAGGAGCTTCGAAATACCCAGGAAGGGCTCGAGCGCTGCCTGGAGGACCGATTTTCCTCCGATACGGTATAATTCTTTTTTTTGCTTGCCAAAACGAGTACTCGATCCGGCGGCGGTGAGGAGCAAGAAAACGCCGCCCCGAAGAGGGAGAGAAGGCGGGGCAATCTCAGGCTTCTCCCGGCGCACCGGTTCGGTCACCTTAGCGCTCCAGGCGGGTGAGGATGAGTTGGACGATTTCTTCCTTTGGTTTTCCCAACGAGTAGGAAATCTCGTCCTGAAGAAGATTGATCGCCGAATCGTAGAGCTTGCGCTCGAGAATGGGCAGTTCCTTTATCTTCGACCTGTGATAGAGAGATCGTACAACCGAGGCTATATCCATGATCGACCCCTTTTTGAGCAGATCAAGGTTCATCTGATAGCGGAGTTTCCAGTCCGTGGGTATGGGAGCATAGTCCTCGGAAATGAATGTAAGGGCGTTTTCGGCTTCTTCGCTGGGTACTATGGGCCTAACGCCGAGGGTTTCTGCCTTTTCTACGGGCACCATGACAGTCATGTCGGAAAACTCAAGATAGATGATGTAGTAAAGGATCTTGGAATCCTTGAACGACTTTTCCCGAATTTCCAGTATGCGGCCGACTCCTTGGCTAGGATAGACAACGCGTTGATCTATCGAGTAGGCGGGGACCTTTGTATTCTCCATATTGGTGCATTATAGCCTAAAAAAGGCCTTTCGTCAAAGCGTCGCGGCCTTGCCGGCCAGGTACCCTGGATGTATTGTTCGAACAGCATAGTTCGAGGAGTGCCAGAGTATGCCGGATCCCTGGTGGCGCGAGGCGGTATTTTATCAGATCTACCCCAGGAGCTTCCAAGATTCCAACGGCGATGGAATAGGCGATTTGGAAGGAATCAGAAGCAAGCTGGAGTACCTGTCCTGGCTGGGTGTCGACGCGCTATGGATTTCTCCTTTCTTTCCAAGCCCGATGAAGGATTTTGGGTACGATGTGGCCGACTATCGGGCTGTCGATCCTCGTTTCGGAGGGCTGGACGATTTTATCGCTCTTGTAAAAGAGGCCAAATCCAGGGGCTTGAAAATCATCCTCGATCTGGTGGCTAATCATTGTTCAGATCAGCACCCTTGGTTTGTTGAGGCGAAAAATTCAATACAGGCCCCGCGCCACGATTGGTTTATCTGGTCTTCCCGGAAAAAAGGCATACCCAATAACTGGAAGGCGCTCTTCGAGCTTAAGACTGCCTGGCATCTCAACGACAGTACCGATGAGTACTACCTCGGCACTTTCACCAAGCATCAACCCGAATTCGACTGGCGCAATCCAAGGCTGCGGGATGAATTCTACGACATCATGCTGTTCTGGTACGGTTTGGGCGTTGACGGTTTCAGGCTGGATGTGGCTACCGCCTACACCAAGGATCCTGAGCTTCGTTCTAACCCTCCCTCGCTAGCTGCCATTCCCGATTTTTTCCAGCGTCACATTTTCGACAGGAATCATCCTGATTATCATGACATTTTCAAGGAGATGCGTTCTATTGCGGATTCAAAAGCTTCTTCGAAATCTGGAGCGAGTCTGCCGGGGGAGAGGGTTCTCATAGGCGAACCGCACGGCCAGAGCATTGAGCTTTCAGCCTCCTGCTACGGCGAATCGGACGATGAACTCCATTTAGCCTTCAATTTCCATTTTCTGGATCAAAAATGGGGTGCTGCAGCGTTTCGAACCGCAGCGGAAGCCTGGTACAGGACTCTGCCGGAGCATGGCTGGCCGAGCCTGGTATTGAGCAATCACGATAAGCCCCGTCATATCTGGCGCTACCGAAGCGCTGATAGAAAACTCACGTTAGAGCGCGCCAAGGTGGCCGCCGTCATGCTCCTTGGCCTGCGGGGAAGTCCTTTTCTCTATTATGGCGAGGAGATCGGCATGAATTGCCATCGTCTGGCCAGGAAGGATCTGCAGGACCTACTGGGAATAAATACCTGGCCTTTGGGCTTTCTCGGCAGGGACCCTTCCAGGCGGCCTATGCAGTGGGATGCCGGACCTGACGCAGGTTTCGGCTCCGTAAAGCCCTGGCTGCCCTTCGATCCCGAGTGGCGGGGCTGCAACGTCGCGGCGCAGCGCGGCAGGCCAGATTCCCTCCTGGAATGGTACCGCTCCCTGCTTGCCCTGCGCCGCTCCAGAACCGCGCTGCGCCGCGGCTCCCTTCGCTTCATAGAAGGACCGAAGGGATTATTGGCTTGGGAGAGAGTGCTTGCGCCGGGAATGCCTGAACATAGCGAAACCGGCGCAGCAGACAGTAAAAACTCGGCTGCAGAACAATCCTGCGCCCCTGTCTTTCTGTACCTCAACTTCCTCTCCGCTCCTTTAAAGATCCAGAGCGACTCCCCGTTGCGGGTCCTCGTATCCAACAGGCGAAAGTCCGGTACCTTGATCGCTCCCGGCAGTATTATGCTTGGTACTTCAGAAGCCCTGATCGCTGAACGAACAAACTAGGCGCCTTTGCAGGAAACTGATGCTTCTTTTTGCCTTCATAGGCTTTTTTAGATATTTTGTAGTAATAGTCTGAATTTTACATGCAGCAGGGTGCGCGTATCCAAACGGCGCCTAGGGTGCGCTCGCTAAGGAGATAGTTCGTGAAAATTCAAGAAAACCCCAAAAAACCCCTCTTCTACTATTACGGCATTGTCATGCTACTCATTCTTGTGCTCAATGCCTTTATTTTTCCTTCCATGGTCGAAAGCCGTATTGTACAAACTGATTATAAAACATTTCTTTCCCAGGTCGAGTCCGGAGCGGTACGGTCGGTCCAGATCGACGCCGCGCAGATTCGTTACACCGCATTTGATTCAGCGGGGAATGAAATTGTCTACAATACCGGCAAAGTAAACGATCCCGGTCTCGTGGACAGGCTGTACGACGCTGGGGTTGAATTCAGCCAAGTCATACCGAAACAGAATTCTCCTCTTGTTTCTCTTTTAAATTGGATTCTACCGCTTGCCTTGTTTATCGGAATAGGGCAGTTGATGGCCAATAGGATGGGCGGCAAGCTGGGCGGCATGGGCAATGCCATGTCATTCGGATCGAGCAAAGCAAAAATTTATGTCGAAGCCCAAACAGGGAAATCCTTCGCCGATGTGGCCGGAGCCGACGAAGCCAAGGAAGCGCTCCAGGAAATTGTCGAATTCCTGCATAATCCCGGCAAATACAAGGAAATCGGAGCCACGGTGCCCAAGGGGGCCCTTTTAGTAGGTCCTCCCGGAACCGGCAAGACCCTCTTGGCCAAGGCAGTGGCGGGTGAATCCAAGGTCCCCTTCTTTTCCATCTCCGGCTCGGAGTTTGTTGAAATGTTTGTGGGTATGGGCGCCGCCAGGGTGAGGGATTTATTCAAACAGGCAAAAGAAAAAGCCCCCTGCATCGTTTTTATCGACGAAATCGATACCATCGGCAAATCGCGCAACTCCGGTATGTACGGCGGCAACGATGAGCGGGAGCAAACCCTTAATCAGCTGCTCAGCGAGATGGACGGATTCGAAGCCGATAAGGGCGTTGTCATTCTCGCAGCCACAAACAGACCCGAAACCCTGGATAAAGCCCTTTTGCGCCCTGGGCGCTTCGACCGGCGCATCCCGGTGGAACTCCCCGATCTGGCGGGTCGCGAGGCAATTCTTAAGGTTCATGCCAAGAAAGTTAAGGTGGGCGAAGGGGTCGATTTTAACGGCATTGCCCGGGCAACCTCCGGAGCTTCGGGCGCAGACTTGGCGAATATCATAAACGAGGCTGCCTTGCATGCGGTAAAAATGGAACGCAACGAGATAAATCAGAGCGACCTCGAGGAGTCGGTGGAGGTCGTCATAGCCGGATATCAGCGAAAGAACGCAGTCATCTCGGCAAAAGACAAACAAATCATCGCGTATCACGAGATAGGCCATGCCCTTGTAGCCGCAAAGCAGAAAGATTCGGCGCCTGTGCACAAGATAACCATAGTGCCCAGAACCTCCGGCGCCTTAGGCTATACCATGCAGGTGGATCAGGTGGAACAAATTCTACTGTCCAAGGAACAAGCGCTGGATAAAATTTCAGTCCTTATGGGCGGCAGGGCAGCGGAGCAGCTGGTATTCAGCACCATTACCACAGGAGCCGCCAACGACATTGAGCAGGCAACCAAGATGGCCCGGGCCATGGTGACACGGTTCGGCATGAGCGATGTCTTCGGCATGATGGCCTTGGAAACGCTGAACAATCCTTATCTCGGAAACGAATCAACCCTTACCGTTTCGCCCGCCACTGCGGCCAGGGTAGACGAGGAAGTACTCAAGATAATCCAGCAGTGCTTCGACAAAGCCACGCAGATTCTCAAAGACAACCGGGACAAGATGAACGAGCTCACCCAGTGTCTCCTCAAAAAAGAAACCATGACGGGAGAGGAGTTCATGAAGGTCCTAAAATGCGCAGAGGAATGCGAAAAGTGCTGACTTAAATTATAGACTTATCTCGCTGAACATAAGTTTTTCTTAACTAGTTTGTATGTCTTTTAAATACAGAGATTTTATGCTCTGGCCAGACATCTTTTCTCACTTCCTGAAACCTCGTTTCCTGCCCTGTGGGAGGCAGCATTTATCTAATAGGAGCATTCTTTACCGCTTATTTGAATATTCTCTATTGCAGAGAAATCCAAACCAACTATACTTAAAACTGAGACATCTTTTTAACGGAATACGCAAAAGCTAAAAAAAGGAGACTTCCATGCCAAGAAGTGCCTTGAAAGGTTTCGCAGTATTTGTAGCAGTAATTCTTCTTACTGTTTCATTTTCAGGTTGTGATCAGATAATGGACCTGTTAGGACTCGGCGATGATGAAACCGAGCTGAACGAAAATCAGGTTCTGCTTAAAAAACTTTTTAGTGAACTGAAAAAAGGTGATGAAGAAAACGGATTCACCATTACTGATTCTGAAAATGTGAGGACGCGAACTTTCGCTAATTACACAAATGCAAACGGGGTTATCTTGAATGGAACCGATGAAATAACTTTCAATGGGACTCCCCCACCCACTAGCGGACCCCCTCCGCCTCCTCCTGTGTCTGAACAAATTGCCGGAAATATGGCGATGGGCTTTTCGGGAAGTATCACAGGAGGACCCTACAACCTGACATTGAAGATGACTCGAACTCCTCCACAACCCCCGACCTACACAGAGTGTAAAGTAAATACCATTGATATGCTGGCAGATTATCAAAGTATGCCGAAGGATTAGAATCTGAATCATCCTGACGTCTGTTCCGCCCTTACACTTTACCCCACACCGATAGCCATAGGGCGTATCGTTTATACTTGCTAATTCCCCGAACCGAATCGGCAGGAATGATGATATCTGTTATCAAGAAACTGTCGGGATGTATTTTTGATTATTTTTATCATGGCTATGTTTTAGAGGCTTATATCCCATTTACATGAAGTGATATGATGCTTTTAGAATTGTGATCATTTATTCGAAAATTGGTTTGATAAACCAGACAAGTAGAAACAACATGAAGAAACTAGTTCAACTATTGTCGCGACGCTCGACCGCGGTATTTTTTTCCCTGATTATACAACTCTCGGTGCTCATAGCCGTCTTGCTAGGATTTTCGGGTTCCTTCTATTTATTTTCAGCCGCAAGCCTCGCCCTCAGCTTTATCGTCGTCATTTGGATTCTCAACGACTCTAAAAATCCGGCCTTTAAGCTTGCATGGATCATTCCGA